>DASPNK010000670.1:0-5502 GCA_035626575.1 Planctomycetota bacterium
TCGTGGCGGCGGCGGGCGTCGCCGAGGGCGGCGGCGGCCGCGTCGCGCCCCGCCTTGCGCAAGGCGAGGCGGGCGGCGAACCGCTCCGCGACGTCGCGCCGGTCCCGCGTCCAGCGTTCGCGGTCGGCGTCGGTCGGCGGCGCGTCGGTCCATTCCGGGCGGCGGCGCAGGACGGCGGCGGCGCGTTGTTCGGCCTCGCCGCGGCGCCGCTTCACGTCGGCGAGCGCGTCGCCGCCGAGCACGGAGTCGCGCGCGCGCCGCGCGGATTCGGCCGCGCGGGTCAGTTCGGCGCGTTCGGCCGCGAGGCGCTCGGCGGTCGCGGCGTCGTCGACGCCGAAGCGGTCGGCGAATTCGCGGAGCCGCGTCCGGGCGGCCTCGAGGGCGGCCGCATGTTTCGGGCGATCGGCGACCGACGGCCCGGCGACCGTCAGGCGCAACACCCCTTCGACCTCGAGAGCCAGCGGGTCGTCGCCGCTCAGCTCGACGGTCGCGCCCGCCCCGACGGCGACCTCGCCGGTCGGCCCGCGCACCGTCAGCGGCCGTGCGGCGGTCAACGTCGCGCGGAGCGCGAGCGTCCGCAGCGCGTCGGCCGCGTCGTCGGCGTCGCGGCGCGCCCGGCGGAACGCCGCGACCTCCTCGGCGATGGGACGGGGGCGCGCCGCCAGCTCGCGCTCGGCGGCCTCGCGCTGCGCCTCGTGCGCGGCGAAGGCGTCCAGCTTCGTGCGCGCGGCTTCGGCGACGCTCCGCGCTTCGGCCCACGCCGCGGCGTCGTCGGCGAGCGCCGCCGCGGCTTCGACGTCGGCGCGTTTCGCGTCTTCGGCGGCCAGGGCCTCTTCGGCGTCGCGCAGGACGGTCGCCGCGCGGCGGACTTCGGCCTCGGCGGCGTCGGCGCTTTCGGCGGCCGCGAGGGCTCGAGTCGCCGCCGCCTGGCGACGCGCGGCTTCGGCGACGGCCTCCCGCGCGGCGTCGCGGATCTTCGCCGCGACGTCGGCGCGGGCCGCGGCGCGGGCGGTCGCGGCGTCGCGCGCGGCGGCGAGGGTCGTCGCGCGGATGCGATCTTCGCGCGCGGCCTTCAGCTCGGCGGCGAGCGCCGCCTCGGAGCGGGCGAAGTCGTCGCGCGCCGCGTCGCGGATCAGCCGCGCGATCTCGGCCTCGCGCTCCTCCGCTTCGCGGACGCGGGCGAGCAGCTCGTCGCGCCGCTTTGCGAGGGCGGCGACGTCGTCGCGGAGGCGTTGAAGGTCGGAGCCCTTCCTGACGTCGCCGCCGGGAGTGAACCAGCGGTCGCGCTCGCGGGCCATGCGCCGCAGCAGGTCGTGGGCCTCCTGCGTCACGCCGACCTGATGCACGACCGCCTGCAGACGGTCGCGCGCGGCGGCGCCGAAGCCCTCCTCCGCGATGCGGAGACGCCCCTGGTCGACCAGGAGGATCTCGCCGAGCCCGCGAAGGTCCGGCCCGGCCTTTCCCGACGCCCTGGCGCGCGCGCCGATCAGCTCCAGCACCGCGTCGTCGGCGGCCGCGCCTTCGGCGATCAGGCGCCACGCGGCGCCGTCGCGGCGCGAAAGCTCCGCCGCCTTGCGCGCCGTGAAGCGCTTGAAGATGCGGTACCGCGCGCCGCCCGCGTCGAATTCCAGCTCGACCTCGGGCGCGACGGCGGCGCCCGCCGGCCGGATCTCCTGATGCACCTGATCGCCGCCGACCCCGTGCCGCTGATACAGCGCGTACTCGAGCGCGCGGAACAGCGTCGACTTGCCCGACTCGTTCGGCCCGTGAACGACGTTGAACGTCGGGGAGAACTCGGCGGCGACCGCGCCGGGATTGAGCGGGCCGAAGCACTTCACGGCGAGGCGTCGGAGGATCACGCGCGCGCCTCCTCGGAGAGCCGCCAGAGGAGGCGGAGCGCGCGCCGCGCGGTCGCGGCTTCGGGGCCGTCGCCGGCCGCGGTCGCGGCGAGAGTCCGCGCCGCTTCCCGCGGCGCGCCCGCGGGCAACGCGTCGGTCCACGCGTCGCCGTCGGGAAGGAACTTCACGCCGTCGAGCCGCACGCGCGCATGCAGGAACCGCGCGGCCGCCAGCTCTTCGAGGTCGCGCAGCGCGCCCGCCGCCGACGGCGGCAACGCGCCGGAACAGGCGAAGAGCCGCACCGCCGACGCCCGCGACGCGGCCGGCTCGCCGTCGAGTCGGGCGCGGAACTTCGCCACGTCGTCGGGACCGGAGAAAGTCGCCGCTTCGCGCCGCCAGTCGAGCACGGCGGTGCGCACGGCTTCGGTCCGCGGCGGGGCGCCGGGCGCGTCCAACTCGACCAGCAGGCACTGGCCGCTGCTGCGCGACCCGTCGTCGGAGATTTCGTCGACCGCCGTGGGCTCGTGCGCGCCGCAATAGAAGACGCGCGGGACGCCGTCGACCTCCCACGCGCTCGGCCGGTGCCAATGCCCGAGGGCGAGGTAGTCGAGGCCGGCGCGGGAGACGTGCGCGCGGTCGATCGGGAAGTCGTCGCCGATGCGGTCGTCGTCGAGCGGCCCGCCGCGCAGCGAGCCGTGGGCGACGCCGACGCGCAGGCGCCGCGGCGCGGCGGGATCGAACGCGGGCAGGGCCTCGAGCGGATCGGCGAAGGAGCGGCGCGTGCGCACCGGGCAGGGAAGGAAGTCGGCCGGGCCGCAGGGGACGGGAGCGGCGTCGCGGAAGACGGTGACGTGCGGCGCCGCAGCGGCCCAGGCGGGATGGTCGTACGGACCCTTCGGGACCAGCGGATCGTGATTGCCCGAAAGAACGAAGACCGGCGCGCGCGAGGCGCGGAGCAGGTCGACGACGCGCTGCACGTCGGCCCGGGCGACGTTGACGTCTTCAAAGACGTCGCCGGCCAGCACGACCGCGTCGACGCCGCGCGCGTCGGCCGCGGCGACCACGCGCTCGGCGGCCGTGAACCGAGCCTCGCGCGCTTGGACTGCGGCGGCCCCGAGCCCGGCATGGGTCGCGCCGATCTGCCAGTCGGCCGTATGGACGAAGCGGAACGCCATGAGCGACGGCGGACTCTACCCGAGGGGTCGGACGGTCCTGAGTCGGCGCGGGGACGGGCGGCCGCCGAACCGCGAGCGCCCGGTCGAGAGGGCGACGCAGGCGGCCGCAGGATCGCCGAAGGCGGGCGACCGACCCGCGATGCGGGGGCGTCGCGTCGCCGCGCCCCGCGGGCGGGCCTCGGCGGTCCTCGCGCCGCGGGGGTCAGCCGCGCGCGGATTCGCCCGTCAGGGCGGGCTCGTTGAGGAGGCGTGCGAGCAGGGGCTCGCAGAGGGCGCGGCCGCGGAGGGCGTCGATCCAGCGGTGGGGGATGGCGGCGAGGCCGTCGCGCAGGCCGGCGACGCCGCCCGCGAGCGACGCGACGGCGTCGGTGTCGCCGCCGCAGGCGACGGCGCTGCGCACGGCGGTCTCGTAGGGTCCTTGAGCGACGGCCCAGCGCGCCGAGCGGAGCGCGTCGACCGCGTAGCTCGAGCCGCATCCCGCGACGAACTCCTCGGGCCGGATTTCCTCTTCGATCACCTTCGCGCGGGTCGGATCCGAGACGTAAAGACGCCTCAGCGTCGCGGCGGCCTCCGCCCACGGATCGGCCGCCCCGTCGAGGGTGCGCCGCGCCCACAGCGCATAGAAGGCGCAGCACGTCTCGCTGACGGGGTGCGCATGCGTGACGCGGCTCTGGCGGTGGGAGACGTCGACCAGCGCGCGGTCGTCGCCGCGGGCGGCGAGCGCGACGGCGAGCGCCCGAAGGAGCGCGCCCGCGCCGTTGCCCGCGACGTCGGTCGTGCCCGCGCCGGACGCCGGCGTCCCCGCGGCGATGCGGCTGATGGCGGTCGCCGTCTGCAGCCCGACGTCGAACACGCGCCCGTCCACCGCGAGGTAGCCGTCGCGCTTCCACGCCACGAGGCGGCCGCCGAAATCGTCGGGGTTGAAAGCGCCGTTCCGCTCGAGGAGCGACGCCAGCAGGCAGAGGAACATCGACCCGTCGTCGGACCAGGTGCCGGGCGGAACGTCGGCATGGCTCCTCGCGAAGCCGAACGGCGGCGTCATGTCGAGCCGCTCCGGCGGCGGAAGCTCGTGCGCCTCGCGGCCTTCGTACGGCACGCCGAGGGCGTCGGCCACGAGGTGGCCGGTGAAGCCGCCGCCGACCCGTTCCCTGCGACTGGGCATGGCGCCAGCGTAAGCGCGCCTGCGGCGGGGCGCCGGCGCCCCCTCGGGGGCGGTACAACGCCGCCCATGACGCCGACAGCCCGCGCCGCCTGCGCCGTCGAGGACGGCGGCGCCCTCGTGCGCATCCGGTTCGAAGGCCCGAAGGGGAACCTGCTCGACGCGACGCTGACCGCCGCGCTGACCGCCGCCTTCCGGGAAGCCGCGGGCGCGAAAGAGGCGCGGGCCGTGCTGCTCGAGGCGGGCGGCGCGGACTTCGGATTCGGCGCGTCGGTGGCGGAGCACCGGCCGGCGGAGGCGCCGGCGATGCTGGTCCGCTTCCGCGCCCTCCTCGCGGCGATGCACGCCGTCGAGCGGCCGATCGTCGTCGCGGTGCGCGGCCGCTGCTTCGGCGGCGCCCTCGAGCTTGCGCTGTTCTGCCACCGCGTCGTCGCGGCGCCGGACGCGACCTTCGCTTCGCCGGAGCCCGCCGTCGGGGCCTTCGCGCCGGTCGCGTCGCTGCTGCTGTCGGAGCGCGTTCCCCGCGGTCTCGCCGAGGAGGTGCTTCTCGGCGGGCGGCGGCTGACGGGCGACGAGGCCGCGCGCGCCGGCCTCGTCGAAGCCGTCGCCGACGACCCTTCGGCCGCCGCGCTCGCGTGGGCGCGCGAGCGGCTGACGCCGCTGTCGGCCTCGGTCCTCGGCGTCGCGACCGCAGCCGCCCGCGCGGCGTTCGCCGAGCGGTTCTTCGCCGACCTCGAGGCGCTCGAACGCCTCTACGCCGAGCGCCTCCTTCCGCTGGCGGACGCGGCGGAGGGGCCGGAAGCCTTCCTCGCGAAGCGCGCCCCGCGCTGGACGCATCGCTGATCGACGCCGGGCCCGCGGGTCGCCGCGCCGCGCGCCGCGCTTCGCGGCCCCGTTAGACTCCGCGCCGCTCGGAGAACGGTGAGATGCGAAGCGCGACCCTCGTCCTGACGTTCTGCTCGACCATCGTCGTCTTCGGCCAGGAGACGGCGCCCGCGTCCGGCCCCGCGTCTCGCCCCTCGGGCGACGACGTCGCGTCGGCGCCGGCTTCCCGCGCGGAGTCGAAGCCCGCGCCGCCGGATGCGGCGTCTCTGCTCGACGCGGTCGCGTTCCGCGGCCTCGGGCCGGCGTCGTGCTCGGGGCGCATCGGCGACCTCGCCGTCGATCCGCGGCGGCGCGGCACGTGGTACGTCGCGGCGGCGTCGGGCGGCGTGTGGAAGACCGTGAACGCGGGCACGACCTTCGAGCCGATCTTCGACGGGCAGACGTCGTACTCGATCGGCTGCCTCGCGGTGAACCCGTCGCGCCCGGACGAGGTCTGGGTCGGCAC
>DASPNK010000671.1:0-2259 GCA_035626575.1 Planctomycetota bacterium
ATCTCGTCGAGCTTCGGGCGCGGCTCCTGAAGGCGATCTGGGCGACGCTGGCGGCGGCGGTGGTCACCTTCGTGTACGGCCAGGAGCTGCTCGCCGTCGTCATCGCGCCCTACCAGGAGGTCATGCGCGACCTCCACGTGGACCCTTCGCTGAAGGCGTCGGGGCCCGCGCAGCCGCTGGTCACCGTTTTCAAGGTCAGCCTGGTGAGCGCGGCGGTCTTCGCCGCGCCGGTGTGGATCTACCAGCTGTGGGCGTTCATCGGCGCCGGGCTCTATTCCCACGAGAAGCGCTACGTGCGGCGCTATCTGCCGCTTTCGCTCGCGCTCTTCGTCGCCGGCGTGCTCTTCGGGTACTTCCTGCTGCTGCCGATCGGCCTTCGATATCTCACGACCTTCATCGACCCGGGCCTGGTGCAGATGTGGACCGGCCTGAGCGACTACCTCTCGCTGTTCGCCACGCTCACGCTGCTGCTCGGCGCCGCCTTCCAGCTGCCGGTCGTGATGCTGGGTCTCGCCAAGTCGGGCATGGTCACGGCCGAGACGTTCCGCGCGAAGCGGAAGGTGGTGATCCTCATCCTCTTCATCGTCGCGGGCATCATCACGCCGCCCGACCCGGTGACGCAGTCGCTCGTCGCGGTCCCCCTGTGCCTCCTGTACCAGCTCGGCATCGTCGCGACGTCGACGCGCGCGCCGCGCCGGACGCCGATCGACCGCCGGCGACTCTTCCGCGCGCTGCGCTGGCCCGCGATCGTGCTGCTCGCGGTCGTCGGATTCCGCGGCCGGATCGCCCGCGCGCTGGAGGGTCATGACATCGACCGCCGCGCCGAGACGTTCGAGGCGCCGTCGGCCGTGCCGTGGCGCACGGTCGGGCGTTCGGTGCTGGGGCGGGAGCCGACGGCGGCCTACCGGTTGGAGGACTCGGCGACGGCGCCGTTGCTGGCGGTGTTCGCCGAAGGCCGCGTCGCCGCGATCCGCTTCCGCCCCTCCGCCGAAACGTCGCTCGCGACGCGGGTCGACGCGAGCACGTACGAAGTTCTCGCGTTGCAGGGCGGCAGCGTGCTGTGGCACGCCGAGCTGCCGGCCGATCTTCCGCTCGCGGCGGTCGTCGGGCCGCTGGCCGACGCCTGGGAAACGGGCGGCGATCAGGCGCGGGCGGCGGTCGGGCCGATGCTCCGCGCCGTGACGGGCGTCGCGCCCGAGGGCGAACGCGCCGAGGCGGCGCGGGCCTGGCTCGCGGCGCCGGAGCGCGCCGGCGCCGTCTTCCGGCAACCGTAGCGACGTCGCGTATCGTCGGCGCCATGAAACGCGGCGCGGGAATCGTGAGCGTGGGCGACGAGCTGCTCGCCGGGCGCGTGCTGGACACGAACGCCCACCGCCTCTCGTCGGCGTTGCGCGCGGCGGGCTTCCCGGTGATGGCGAGGGCGACCGTCGGCGACGACCCGCCGCGCATCGCCGCCGCGATCCGGGCCGCGCGCGCCGAGGCGGCGGCGGTGGTCGTCACCGGCGGGCTCGGCCCCACGAAGGACGACCTCACGCGGGAAGGCGTCGCGCTTGCGCTCGGCGTGCCGCTGCGACGTTCGGCCGCCGCCGAGGCGATGCTGCGCGCGACCTACGAGCGCCTCGGCCGGCCGGTCCCGCCGGGCTCCGAGGTCCAGGCCGATCTGCCGGAAGGCTGCGAGCCGGTGAAGAACCTCCGCGGCACCGCGCCCGGCCTGCTGTTCGAGGACGACGACGGCGTGCTGTTCGTCGCGCCCGGCGTGCCTTCGGAACTCGACGGGATGCTCGCGGAGAACCTGCTGCCGACGCTCGCGCGACGTCCCGAGCGCGGCCCGGCGCCGCACCTGCGCCAGGTCACGCTGGCCGGCGTGACCGAAGCCGTCGCCGGGAACCTCGTCGCCGACCTCATGACGCGCGGCCGCGACCCGATCGTCGGCTCGTACCCGAAGCAGGGCCGGGTCGTGCTCGCGCTCGAGTCGTTCGCCGAGCCGCCCGACGAAGCGGAGCGCCGCCTCGACCGCGACGTCGCGACGATCCGCGCGCGGCTCGCCGAATCCGTCGTCGGCGACGGCGACGTCCCGCTGCAGGAAGTCGTGGCGCGCCTCTTGCTCGAGCGCGGCCTCACGTTCGCGCTCGCGGAGTCGATGACCGGCGGCGCGGTCGCCGACGCGCTCGTCGAGGTCCCGGGGATCTCGGCGTCGTTCCTCGCGGGGTACGTGACGTACTCGAACCGCGCGAAACGCGACGCGCTCGGAGTTCCCGA
>DASPNK010000672.1:0-3686 GCA_035626575.1 Planctomycetota bacterium
AACTCGACCGCGGCGAGCTCGTTGCGGACCGCGGCGCGGAGCAGCGACTCGAGCTCGCCGTCGTCCAGATCGCGCAGCTTGCTTTCCACCAGTCCGCGCAGGTCGAGTCGCCGGAGTCCGGCCACGATCGACTCGGACGCGGCCTGCTCGAGCTCGGGCAGCGTCTCCTTCAGACGCGCCGCCAGCGCGTCGAGGGCGCCGTCGAGCCTGGTCATCAGCTCGTCGAGCATCTCCCCGCCGTGCGTGCGCAGCCCGTTCCGGAGCTCGGCCGCGACGCGCTCCGCGACCGGCGCCTCGACGAGCTCCGCGACCCATTTCCAGACCTTGCGACGCAGCAGGTCGCGGACCGCGCCGACGACCTTCTCGGTCGCCGCCTTCCGAAAGCGGTCGTCGTCGAGGAAGAGCCGCCCGGTCTCGCCGAGCCGCTTCTTGAGATCGGCGCGGAACGCCTCCGACCCGAGGACTCGCGACGCGGCGTCGTGCCAGCGTTCCAACGTCTCCCGGACCAGCCCCCGCTGATGGAGCCATGCCGCCAGCGATTCGGGGTTGACCAGCCGGGCCTCGATCGCGCCCGCCAGCCGTCGGATCAACGCCTGCCGATTCGCCGGGATCACGCCGAAACCGAAGCGCGGTCGCACCGGTTTGAACAGCAGCACGATCGCGAGCCGGTTGGTCCAGAACCCGACGAGGCCGGACACCGCGCCGAGGAACAGATAACGGCGAGCCGGCCACGCCGCGTCGACCAGGAACGACGCGGCGCCGGCGACGACCAGAAGCCACGGCGCGACGGCGGCCGCCGCAACGAAGGCCGAGCGCGGTTTCGCACGCTCGGGATCCGTGGTCGGCGCGCGGGCGCCTTGCGCCTCGGAGACGTCGACCTCGCCGAACAGCGCGGCGACGTCGTCGCCGAAACCCTCCCAGATGGGCGCGAGCTTCGCGCCTTCGGCGGGCGGCAGGAAGGCGGGGCGCGGGGACCCGCCGGCCGCGCGAGCCGCCGCGCGACGACGAAAGAACGGAAGCGCCGCCAGAAGCGACGTCAGGAGGGTCAGGATCCAGCGCCCCATCGATCCGTACCGAGGCAGCGTCCGTCGACCATCGGCGCGCTTTATACCGCGTCGCCGACGGCCGCCGTCGCGTTCCTCGACACGCCGACGCGCCGTGCATAGGATGGCCCGTCGCTTTCCCGGAGAAAGGCCGGTTCGCCACATGCGCCGAGTACTGATCACGCCTCCCGAGCCCCCGACCGTCGCCGTCGAGGTCTCCGCCGACGACGCCCGGTTGCCCCGGTGGGTCGAGACGGCGCGCCGCGGCAAGTTCGACCATGTCGCGCTGCTCGGCTCGGCCCGTCTCCGCTGGGAGCGCCTGCTCGGCGAAGCTCCGCCCGTCGACGCGACCGGCGCGCCCGAGGCGGGATCCGCCGAAGGCGGGCGGGTCGAACCGACCGGGTCGCACGACGCGGACTCCGGCGAGACGCACGACGGTCACGAAGGTCACGACGGCGGCGACGCCGACGGGTCGGCGACGCACGTCGAGACCGGCGCGACGACCGAGCCCGCCGCGACGGGAACCGACGCCGCCCCCGCCGCCGAGGCCGGCGCCCCGGCCGACGTCGCATCGCCGGAAAACGCGCCGCCGAGCGTGGTCGCCCACGCCGCGGAGGCCGTCTTCGACGCGCCGCCCGCGCCCGCCCGTCCCGCCGGCCCGGTCGCGAAGCTGCGGAAGGGGCCGCCGAAAGAGCCGCCGCGCGACCGCGCCGAGCTGTGGCGCCGCCTCGTCTTCCAGGGCCAGACCGGCCGCATCGATCCGGCCGCCATGGAGTCGCTGGGCAAAGCGCTCGCCGAGCGCTGGCAGATCCCGTCGGTGGAATGCTGCGCCGTCGCGCAGGCGCAGGGCGACCGCGACGTCGCGTCCTTCGTCCGACGCGTCGCCGCGATCCCCGAGCCGGGCGACCGCGTCACGGTCGACGTGTCCGAAGGCCCGCGGGCGTGGGTCGGCTTCGGAGTCGCCGCGGCCCACACGCTGGCCGCCGCCCGCGCCGAAGTCGAACTCGAGGACCTGATCCTCGACCGTCGCGACGACGGCGCCGCCGCTTCCGGCAAAGGCCTCTTCCCGATCCTGCGCTCGCATGCGCTGCTCGGCGAGATGCGGCGCGGCAATTACTCGCCGGAGATCGTCGAAGAGCTGAAGCGCGACCCGCGGGCCGGGCCTCTCGTTCCGGTGTACGAACGTTTCGTGCGCGGCCTCGAGTTCGGAAGTCCGGTCGAAACGGCGCGCGCCGCGCGTGCCCTCGTGGAGCGTTCCGAGCAGATCCGCCGCGACCGCAAGCAGCGCGCGTTCGACGCGACCGACGCGTCCTTCGGGCCGGTCGTCACGGCGCTCCTCGCCGACGAGCCCTGGAGCCGCACCGAACTGGCGATGGCGAAGGAAGCGCAGCGGAGACGCAACGCCTTCCTCGCCGCGAGCCACCTGCGAGAAGCGCTGGTTTCGAATCTGCTCGAGGTGTTCGGCGTCGCCGCCGGCAAGGCGTGGGCGCCGGCCCGGGCGCCCGACGGTTCGGAAGGACGCGTGCGACCGCGCGACGTGGCCGCCGGCTACCTCGGCAGCGCGTTCGCGCGCGACGTCATCCCGGATCTCGACGCGGTCTGGACCGCCGTCGGCAATCCGAGGATCCGGTTCCTGCTGACCGGCCCCGTCCACCAGGATCCCGGCGCCATGCGCTCGGCGGCCGAAGGGCTCAACGAGCTCATCAAGCAGACCCAGGCGATCCTCGACGACGGACGCCTCAAGGCGCTGACCGTCGACACGCCGTTCGAGAAGCTGATCGCGATGGCCGTCGCCGAGGGCGACGCGCGCGTGCGTCCTCTGCGTCCGGGCCGCAAGGGCGGCAAAGCCGAGGACGACGACGGCCACGAGGACGAAGCCGCGCCCGCCGCACCGGCGGAAGGGACGGCCGGCGGCGCCGCGCCCCCTGCGCCCGCCGATGCGCGCCCACCGCGCCGGGACCGGCCCCGCGGCGACCGCCCTCAGCGCGCCGAAGGTCGGCACGGGGGACCTCCCCGCGGACCTCGTCACGAAGGCGGTCCTTCCGCGGCGCACGGTCACGGCGCGCCGCAGGGCGGCGGGGCGACGAGGCCCGAAGGTCCGCGACGCGAGGACCGTCCGCGGGAAGTGCGCGTCCACGCGCCCGGCCCGAGACACGACGGCCCGCCGACGGAACGCCCGCGAAGCGTGCCGATCGGCGGCGAGATCAAGGTGGAGCGCGCCCGGGGCGGGCTCGGCAATCTCGGCGCCGCCCTGGCGCAGGCGGGGTTGGTCAAACCGAAGACCGACGGACGCAAGGAAGCCCCGCGCGGCGAACGTCCGGCGGAGAAGACCGCCTCCCACGCTCGCGGCGAGCCGACCCCCGCTCCGCGGCGCGAAGCGGACGCGGATCCCCCGGCCGCGGCCGAGCCGCCGGCGGAGCCCGCGCCGCCGACTCCGCCCGCGTTCGACGTCGGCGGCCCCGCCTGAAACGGGCGCCGGAAACCCGGCGCCCGCTCCCTTCCACGGCCGATCCGCGAAGCGCGGGTCGGCCGTGGTCGTTCGTGCCACGCATCCCGGCGACACGCCGACGGCCGGCTCGTCAGTAGAGGTTCCCGTAAGCCGTCGTCCACGTGCCGTCCGCGGACGCCGTCCCGACGACGTTG
>DASPNK010000673.1:0-7322 GCA_035626575.1 Planctomycetota bacterium
CAGATCAGCGGTGACCTGGCGAACGCGGGGCGCCTCGCCGAGGCGGCGGATCTGGTCGCCGGCGTCTATCGGCCCGACCGCCACGGCCCGTATCCCGGCGTGAACCTCGTCCGCATCCTCGGGAGGCTCGGCCGCCTCGACGAGGCGCAGAAGCTCCTCTCCGACGGGCGGCGCCTCTTCGGACCGCCGTGGAAGGCGACCTTCGACCAGATCGAAGCGGAGCTGTCGCGGGCGCCGGGCGCGCCCGCGTGAGCGACGCCGCGGACCTCGTCGCCCGGTATCGCGGCGTCCCGGTCCTCGTGGTCGGCGCCGCGGGGTTCCTCGGAACGCACGTCGCGCGGGCGGCGCTGCGCGCGGGAGCGCGGGTGCGCGCGCTGGTCTCCGACCGGCGGCGGCTCGCGCCCGACGTCGCGCGCGGGGCCGACCGCGTCCTCGAGGAGCAGCAACGCAAGCCGGCTCACGTCGCGGCGGCCGCCGCGTGGAGCGAAGCGTCGCTGGTGGTGAACTGCGCAGGCGCGGGCGTGCGCCCCGAAGATCGCGACGAAGCCGCGCTGCGCCGCGACAACGCCGCGTTGCCGGCGGCGCTCGTCGACGCCGCGGCGAACCTCGCGGCGCGGGATCGCGGCGGCTGGGGCGGCGTGCGGCTGATCCACCTCGGCTCGGCCCTCGAGTACGGCACGGGGGCGCTTTCGCTGGACGAAGCGGGCGACGCGGCGCCCGACGAGCCGTACGGCGCCTCCAAGCTCGCGGGCACGCGGGCGGTCGTCGAGGGCGCCCGTGCGCGCGGCGTGCCCGCGCTCGCGGCGCGGCTCTTCACGGTGTTCGGCGCGGGCGAGCCCGCGGGGCGACTTCTGCCGACCCTGTGGGCGCGTCGCTCGGACGACGGCGAAATCCCCCTGACGGCGGGCCTTCAGAAACGCGACTTCGCCTACGCGGAGGACGTCGCCGAAGCGCTCCTCCGGCTCGCGGCGGTCCCCGGCGCCGCGGTCGCGGCCGGCGCGCCGCCGTTCGACGGGGGCGTCGTCAACCTCGCGACCGGGCGCTTGACCGCCGTGCGGGACTTCGTCACGCTCGCCGCGCGCGCGTTCGGCGTCGATCCCGCGCGGCTCGCCTTCGGGCGACTGCCGTCGCGGCCCGACGACACGCGCCATCCGCCGACGCCGATCGACCGTCTGCGCGCGGCGCTCGGCGGCCGCGTCCTCCCCGACGATCTCGCCGACGCGTTGCGCCGCGCCGCGTCGGCGTGCGCCGCCGCGTCCGCCGGAACCTCGCCATGACCCGCGTCCGACACTGCCTCTCCTGCGGCGCCGCCGGCCTCGCGCCCGCGCTGTCCCTCGGCGAGCAGCCTCTCGCCAACCGCTTCCTCGACGCGGCGGGCCTCGACGCGCCCGAGCCGCGCTTCCCGCTGGAGCTCGTCTGGTGCGGCGGCTGCGGCCTGCTCCAGCTCTCCGTGCACGTGGATCCGGAGATCCTTTTCCGCGACTACATCTACGTGACGGGGACGTCGTCGACGATGGAGCGGCACCATCGCGCGCTGGTCGACGCGCACATCGCGCGCTTCGGGTTGAAGGCGGGCGACCTCGCGGTCGACGTCGCCAGCAACGACGGATCGCTCCTTCGGATCTTCAAGGAGCGGGGCCTTCGCGTCCTCGGCGTCGAGCCCGCGCGCAACCTCGCGCGTGCGGCGGAAGCGTCGGGCGTGCCCACCGTCGATCGCTTCTTCGGCGCCGAGACGGCGCGCGACGTGCGCCGCGAGCACGGGCCGGCGCGGCACGTGAGCGCCAACAACGTGATGGCCCACGTGCCGGACCTGAACGGCTTCCTCGAGGGCCTGCGGATCCTCGCCGAGCCCGACGGCGTGGTGAGCGTCGAGGCGCCGTACCTCGCGCCGATGCTCGAGCGCCTCGAATACGACACCGTCTACCACGAGCACCTGTCGTACTTCGCGGTGCGTCCGGTCGCGGCGGCGTTCGCCCGGCACGGGCTCGGGTTGATCGACCTCGTCCCGACGCCGGTCCACGGCGGCACGATGCGCTACGTCGCGCGTCCGGGCGTCGCCCATGCGCCGGTCGTCGACGACGCGATCGCCCGGGAGCGCGCGGCGGGCTTCGAACGGCTCGAGACCTACCTCGAGTTCGCGCGGCGCGTCGCCGGGAACCGCGACGCCCTGCGCGGATCCCTCGTCGACCTGAAGGCGCGCGGCCGCGCCGTCGCCGCCTACGGAGCGCCGGCCAAGGGCAACACGCTGCTCAACTACTGCGGGATCGGAACCGATCTCGTCGCCTTCTGCGTCGACCGCAACCCGCTCAAAGTCGGGAAGTACACTCCCGGCATGCGGATTCCGGTGCTTCCCGTCGAGGAGCTGCGGCGTCGCCGCCCCGACGTCGCGCTCGTCCTGCCGTGGAACCTGACCGACGAAATCGTCGCGCAGGAGTCGGCCTATCGCGCGGCGGGCGGGCGGTTCATGGTCCCCGTCCCCGAGCCGAAGCTCCTTTGACATGAGCCCCAAGCCTTCCGACGAACGGCGGCCGACGCGGCCCGAGCAGGTGGTGATCCTCTGCGGCGGGCAGGGCACCCGCATGCGCGAGGAGACCGAGTTCCGCCCCAAGGCGCTGGTCGAGATCGGCGGGCGGCCGGTGCTGTGGCACCTGATGAAGCACTACGACCGGTACGGCTACCGGCGCTTCGTCCTGCTGCTCGGTTACCGCGGCACGATGATCAAGGAGTGGTTCCTCAACTACCACTGGCTGGTCAACGACTTCACCCTCAAGCTCGGCGCCGACGCGCCGCTCATGAGGTCGCACCGCCCGGCCGTCGAAGACTGGGAGATCGCCTTCGTCGATACCGGACAGGAGACCCAGACCGGCGGGCGCCTGTATCGCGCGCGGCACGTCATCGAAGGCGATCTGTTCCTCGCCAACTACTGCGACGGGCTTTCCGACGTCGATCTCGACAAGCTCACGGCGTTCCACCGCGGCCACGGCCGCACGGCGACGCTCACCGGGTTCCATCCGTATTCGAAGTACGGCGTGGTCAAGACCGACGGCCACGGAGTGGTGAATTACTTCCAGGAGAAGCCGCTCTCCAACGACCTCACTAGCGGCGGCTTCTTCGTGTTCGACCGCCGGCTGTTCGACTACCTCGACGCCGACTGCATCCTCGAGACGCAGCCGTTCGAGCGGCTCGCGTCGGAGCGCCGGATGGCGGTGTACGAGCACACCGGCTTCTGGCAGTGCATGGACACGTTCAAAGAGGCCCAGGCGCTGAACGCGCTCTGGGCGAAGGGCGAAGCGCCGTGGAAGACGTGGACCGATGAGTGACGCGCCGCCGTCCTTCTGGCGCGACCGCAGGGTCTTCGTCACCGGCGCGACCGGGCTTCTCGGGACCTGGCTGGTCGAAGAGCTGCTGCGGCGCGGCGCCGACGTGACCTGCCTCGTCCGCGACCGCGTCCCCGGCTCGCGCTTCTACGCCGAGGGCGTCCGGGAGCGCACGACGACGGTGAACGGCGACGTCGCCGACCACGAGACCGTCCTCCGCGCGCTCAACGAGCACGAGTGCGACACGGTCTTCCACCTCGCGGCGCAGACGATCGTCGGCACGGCGAGCCGGAGCGTCCTTTCGACGTTCGAGACGAACGTGAAAGGCACGTGGGTGGTGCTCGACGCCTGCCGCGAGCTGAAGAAGCTGGTGAAGCGCGTGATCGTCGCGTCGAGCGACAAGGCCTACGGCGTCCACGACGCGCTGCCCTACGTCGAAAGCGCGCCGCTTAAGGGGCGTTGGCCTTACGACGTCTCGAAGTCCTGCAGCGACTTGATCGCGCTCTCCTTCGCCGCGACGTACGGCGTGCCGGTCGCCGTCACGCGGTGCGGCAACCTCTACGGCGGCGGCGACCTCAACTGGAGCCGCATCGTGCCGGGGACGCTGCGCTCGGCGTTCCGCGGCGAACGGCCGATCATCCGCAGCGACGGCACTCTGCTTCGCGATTACTTCTACGTGGAGGACGCGGTCGCGGCGTACCTGCTGCTTGCGGAGCGCCTCGAGGTCCAGGACCTCGGAGGGCGCGCGTTCAACTTCGGCACCGGCAAGCCGGTGCGCGTTTCGGAGATCGTCGCCGCGGCCCTGGCGGCGGCCGGTCGCGCCGGATTGCCGCCGATCGTCGAAGGGCGGAACGACGGCGAGATCCCGGCGCAGTGGCTCGACTGCACGGCGGCGCGGGAGACTCTCGGATTCCGGCACCGCTTCGAGCTCGAGGAAGGGATGGCGCGGGCCGCCGCCTGGTACCGCGCGCACCTCGGCGTCTGAAAGCGCCGCGCCGCGTCGTTTCGGCCCCCTCCGGACTTTTCGACTTGGCCGCCCGCGGGCCGCCGCGGCTTGACACCCCTCAAGGGCGGGGGGATAAGCTCCGATCGCGTCGGAGGCGAACTTCTCAACGAAGCCGCCGTCGGCGCGGACGGCGACCCGTCGCCGACGCCGGGCGCCCGCGCGGCGACGCCATCCGACCATGCTCATTTATCTGGCCGACCTGGGACATAACCGGCTCACGCTGAGCTCGGACGTCTACCCGCTCGGGATCGCCAACCTTGCGACGTACCTCGACGGCTTCCTCCGGACGCGGGAACCGCTGCGCATCGAGATCTTCCGCGAACCGCAGGACCTGAAGGCGGCCGTCGACGCGGCGCCGCCGGACCTGCTCGGCGTCAGCAACTACGCGTGGAACGAGAATCTCTCGCTCCGCGCCGCGCGGTACGCGAAGCGGCGGAATCCGCGGACGCTCACGGTGATGGGCGGCCCGAACTGGCCGCTGACGGCGCCCGACCAGGTCGCCTTCCTGCGCGACGTCGGCGACGCCGTGGACGTGTACGTCGACGGCCCGACCTACGAAGCGGAGCGGGCCTTCCTGAACGTCGTGCGGCGGTTCGACGAGGTCGGCCGGCGCGTCGAAGGCGTGCGCGAAGCCCCGATCGACGGCGGCGCCTGGCTCGACGCGTCGGGCGCGTTGATCAAGGGCGGCCCCGTTCCGCGCATCGAAGACCTCGACGAGATCCCTTCGCCGTACCTGCTCGGGCGGCTCGACGCATTCCTGAAGACGGGCTACTTCCCGCTGATGCAGATCACGCGCGGCTGCCCGTTCTCGTGCACGTTCTGCAACTCCGGCGTGGCCGGGAACAGCCGCATCTACGCTCACTCCGTCGAAAACGTGAAGGCCGACCTCGCGTGGCTCGCGCGGCGCGTGCGCCCCGAGATCAACCTCTGCCTCGCCGACGACAACTTCGGCATGTACGCCCGCGACGAAGAGATCGCCGACTTCCTGGCGCACCTTCAGGAGCGCTTCGGGTGGCCGCGCTACATCCGCACCACGACCGGGAAGAACAACTCGGAGCGCATCCTGCGGGTCATGCGCAAGGTGAAGGGCGCGCTCCCGATGACCGCGGCGGTTCAATCGATGAACCCCGAAGTGCTGGCGAACATCAAGCGCTCGAACGTCAAGCTGGAGACCTATGCGCGCATCCAGCAGGAGCTGCGGGAGCAGGGGATGCAGAGCTACGGCGAGCTCATCCTCTGCCTGCCGGGGGAGACGAAGGACACCATCCTCAAGGCGATGTCCGACCTGATGGACTCGGGCGCCAAGCGCATCTCCGCGCACCAGCTGATGCTCCTCCACGGCGCAGAGCTGGCGAATCCGGAGAGCCGCGAGCGCTTCGGGCTGCGCACGCGCTTCCGTCTCGTCGCGCGCAACATCGGCGACTACGGAATGGACGGGCCGGTGGCGGAGACCGAGGAGATGGTGGTGGAGACGCCGACGTTCTCCTTCGCCGACTATCTCGAGACCCGCGTCTTCCACCTCCTGCTGACGATCTACTTCTACGAGGCCAACCTGGACGAGGCGTTCGCGGTCGCCGCGCAGGGCGGCGTCCGGGCGTTCGACCTCGTGCGGCGCCTGCAGGCGATGCTGCCCGAGGCGCCCGCCGCCTTTCGGAAGCGCGTCGTCGACGACTTCCTCGCCGAGAGCGAGGAGGAGCTTTTCCCGACGCGCGAGGCCTGCCTGGAGTGGGCCTACGCGCACTTCGACGGACTGGTCGACGGCACGCTCGGCGGGAACCTGCTCAGCAAGTACTCGATGATCGGCCGGTTCTTCACGGCCGCCGACACGCTGGCGTTCCTCGAGCGCGGCGTGCGCGCGGCGTTGAGCGGGTCGGGCGCCGACGTCTCGGAAGACGAGATCGCCGCCGCGTTCGACTACCTGCGCGTGACGCAGCTGCACGCCCCCTTCGCCGAGACGCTCGCCGCGACGCCGCGCTACGAGGCGCGCTTCGACGTCGCGCGCTGGTACGCCGACGGCGCGAAGCGCCCGCTCCGCGAGTACGCCTTCGACGCGCCGCGCGTCTTCCGCGCCGAGACGCCGCCCGAGCGGCGCGCGATGATCCGCACGCGGCTGGAGACGTTCGGCGAGCACCCGCAGGGCATGGGCAAGTTCACCCGCACGCTGTTCGCGCGCGACCTGCGCCGCACGCTGACGGAAGAGCCGTCGCCCGCGATCCTCGGCACGACGCGGTGATGCACGCGGCGCCTTCGACGACGCCCGAGATCTCCTTCGTGATGCCCTGCTTCAACGAGCAGGACGTCGTGGGCTACGTCGTGCCTCAGCTCTGCGACGCGTTCGCGCGCGCCGGGCACGCCTTCGAGCTGCTGGCCGTCGACAACGGCTCGAGCGACCGCACCGGCGAGATCCTCCGGGAGCTCGCGACGCACTATCCGGTGCGCGTGGTGCGCGTCGAGGTGAACGAAGGCTACGGCTGGGGCGTGCTGTGCGGGTTGAAGGCGGCGCGCACGCCGTGGATCGGGGTCATTCCCGCCGACGGCCAGGTCGACGCCGAAGACGTCGTGCGCCTCTTCGAGGCCGTGCGCCACGTGAAGGGCCCGGTGCTCGGCAAGGTGCGGCGTCGCTTCCGCATGGACGGCCCGCTGCGGAAGGTCGTGTCGAGCGCCTACAACGTCTTCGTGTGGGCGCTGTGGCCGAATCTCGGCTCGATCGACGTCAACGGCAGCCCCAAGATCCTCCAGAGGGCCTACCTCGACGCCCTCGACCTCCGCTCGAAGCGCTGGTTCCTCGACCCCGAGATGATGATCAAGGCCCACTATCTCGGCGTGCGCGTGCTGGAGATGAACGTCTTCGCGCGCATGCGCGGCAACGGGCTGTCGCACGTGCGCGCGGGCACCTGCTGGGAGTTCTTCCGGAACCTGCTGCGCTTCCGCTTCGGCGGCGAGATCCGCGCGTGGCGGCGGGCGCGGGGCGCGCTCGGGGCCGGCGACGCCGCGGGCGC
>DASPNK010000674.1:0-6187 GCA_035626575.1 Planctomycetota bacterium
TCGACGTCAAGCCGGCTTGACGTCGAGGGCGCGGGACATACACTGCCCGACGCTCGCCCTCGTAGGCTAATTGGATAAACCACTGGCCTCCGGAGCCGGAATTTCGCGTTCGAGTCGCGACGAGGGCATCGGAGTACGACGCCCGTGCCGGCCTTTCGGCGCGGGCGTCGGCGCCGCCGCGTCGGCGGCCCCTGCGCCAGTAGCTCAGCCGGATAGAGCACCGGTTTTCTAAACCGGCGGTCGCAGGTTCGAGTCCTGCCTGGCGCGCTTCGCGACGCGACCGCCGTGCGGCGGCCGACGCGTCGCGCCGTCCGCGCCGCGAATCCCGCGCAGCCGCCTTCCCGTCATGAACACTTCGCATCTGTCGGCGTGGCGCGAGGGCTTCCGCGCGCGCTTCGGCGCCGCTCCGCCCTGGAAAAAGACGCGGCTCGAACTGGTCGTCGGCTCCGATCGCGAGATCGGCCGCGCCACGCGTTCGCAGGAGCGCCGCGTCGGCGTGACGCCGCCGCAGGTCGCCGAGCTGATCGCCGCCTTCCGGGACGTCGGCGCGCGGCTCGACGTGCTCGTGCTGGAGAACGCGGGCGCCCGCGCGGGCGCGGCCGACGCGCACTACGTCGACGCGGGCGCGGAGATCCTCGCCGCCGAAGAGGTCGCCTGGCACGACGGCCCGCCCGACGTCGTGCACGCGCTCAAGGAGCCGTCGCGGTACGAAGCCGACTTCCCCGGCCCGTTCCTGCGGATCGGCGCGCTGCACCTCGGCGACTTCCACGACGGAAGCGGCTTCGCGCGCCTTCTCGCCAAGGGCGACGTGGGCGTCTTCGACGGCTCGTACGTCGGCGACGGCCGCTGGCGCGTCCCGATCCGCGGGCGGATGTCCGTCTTCGCCGGAGAGATCGCCGCCGAGTGGTGCGAAGACCATCTCCGCATGCGCGGCGTGCGCGGGCGCGCCGTGGTCGTCGGCGCCGGTCGCGTCGGCGTCGCCTGCGCGGCGAAGCTCGCGCGCGGGCCGCACGTCGACGGCCTCGACGTCTTCGAGCCGGAAGGGGACGCCGACAGGTTGGCCCAGGTGCGCGCCGTCGTGGAGCGGATCCCCGGCGCGACCCTCCGCACACTCTCGGGATCCGACGACCCGCGGTTCCTCGCGGCGGTCGGCGGAGCGCAGGCGATCGTCTTCGGCGTCGCCGCGGCCGGCGCACGGGCGCCGAAGGTCGTCCGCTTCGAGACTCTCCGACGCGCCGCGCCGGAGGGCGCCGTCGTGGTCGACGTGTCGATCGACGAGCGCGGCGCCATCGACGGAAGCGCGGCGGGCGTCGGCGATCGCGACTCGTCGGACCGCATCGCGGCGACGCTCGCCGAGGCGTTCCGTCCGATCGTCTACCGCGCGCTGCCGAACATGCCGCGCGCATACCCGCGCGAGGCGTCCGCCGCGCACGGCGAGGTGATCCTGCCGTACCTCGCCACGCTTCTCGCGGCGTGCGGGCTCGAGGGCGGACCCGCCGCCGCGCTCGACGCGATCACGCGCACCCCGCGGCGCCTCGGCGCGCCCGATCCCGCGTCGACTCCGGCCGCGGACCGTTTCGCCGCGTTCGTCCAGGACCTGCGCAACGGCCTCGCCGTGCGGCCGACGGCGCAGGGACCGTCCCTCGCCGGATTCGTCCCCGCCGCCGACCGCGCGCTCATCGCCGCGTTCCTCGGCGCGCAGGGGCGCGGCCTCGGCGCGCCTCTCGATCCGACCTGACCGCGCCGCGAGCCTCGCCATGACGCAGCCCGATTTCCTGTCCGACCTCGAAGACCGCGGACTGGTGCATCAGACGACGGCGCCGGAGCTGCGCGATCACCTCGCGAAGGGGCCGATCACGGGGTACGCGGGATTCGATCCCACGGCGGCGAGCCTGCACGTGGGCAGCCTGCTGCCGCTCATGGGGCTCATGCGCCTGCAGCGCGCGGGGCATCGGCCCATCGCCATCGCCGGCGGCGGCACGGGTCTCATCGGCGATCCGTCGGGCAAGGCGACCGAACGCGCGATGCTGACGAAGGAAAAGCTCGCCGAGAATCTGGCGGGCATCCGCCGGCAAGTGGAGAAGCACCTCGACTTCTCCGGCTCGCGCGGTGCGCTGCTGCTCGACAACGCCGACTGGCTCTGCCGCATCTCGCTGATCGATTTCCTGCGCGACGTCGGGAAGCACTTCTCGGTGAACCAGATGGTCGTGCGCGACTCGGTGCGCCTCCGCCTCGAGAGCCGCGAGCAGGGGATGTCGTTCACCGAATTCACCTACGGGCTGCTGCAGGCATACGACTTCCTCCACCTCTACGACGCGTACGGATGCACGCTGCAATTCGGCGGCAGCGACCAGTGGGGGAACATCCTCGACGGCGCCGACCTCGTGCGGCGCCTCCGGGGCGGCGCGGTCTTCGGGCTCACCATGCCGCTCGTCGTGAAGGCCGACGGCAAGAAGTTCGGGAAGTCCGAGCAGGGGAACGTGTGGCTCGACCCGGCGCTGACGCGCCCGTTCGCCTTCCACCAGTTCTGGCTGAACGCCGACGACGCCGACGTCGTGCGGCACCTCCGCTACTTCACCTTCCTCCCGCGCGCCGAGATCGATGCGCTCGCCGAGCAGGTCGCGACGGCGCCGGAAAAGCGCGCCGCGCAGCGAAAGCTGGCCGACGAGGTCACCGCGATGGTGCACGGCCCCGACGCCGTGGCGCGCGCGCACCGCGCCGCGGCGGTGCTTTTCGAAGGCGGCCCCCTCGCGAGCCTGTCGGCCGAAGACCTCGCCGATGCGTTCGCCGGCGCGCCGCGCTCGTCGTTTCCGCGCGCGGCGCTGGGCACGCCGGAGGCGTCGCTCCCGGCGGTCCTCGCGGCGACGCAACTCGCTCCGTCGAAGGGGCAGGCGCGGCAGGCGATCGAGTCGGGATCGGCCGCGATCAACCAGCAGGTGTGCCGCGATCCCGCGCGCGTGTTGACGGCGGCCGACCTTCTGCCCGGCGGATTCATCGTGCTGCGCCGCGGCAAGAAGACCTACCACGTGCTCGAAACGGCGTAGCGCAGGCCGCGATCGCCCTAAACTCCGGGCGCCATGACGGAGCCTCGATGAACGACGCGCCGGGTCGCGGCCCCACCCGACGTGTGTTCCTCGGCGCGCTCGGGGCGGCGGGCGTCGCGTCGAAGGCCGGCTGCGCGCGCGCCGCGGGGAGCGTCGAAGAGACCGGCGCCGACGAGGACTTCTGGTCGGACGTCGCGCGGGCGTTCGACGTCGACCGCAGCCTCGTCAACCTCGACAACGGCGCGGGATCGCCCACGCCCGCCGTCGTGCGCGAGGCGATGCGGCGGCGGCTCTCGGAGTGCGACGCGCGTCCGCCGTCGCTCATGCTGCACGGCGCGCTGCAGCCGGAAATCGAAGCCGTGCGCGCCCGACTCGCGGCGGCCTTCGGCGCGGATCGCGAAGAGCTGGCGATCACCCGAAACAGCTCCGAGAGCCTGCAGATCTGCCAGTTCGGGATCGACCTCCGTCGCGGCGACGAGATCCTGACGTCGACGCAGGACTACCCGCGCATGATCGCGGCCTTCCGGCAGCGCGAGCGGCGGGAGGGCGTCGTGCTGCGGCAGGTGAAACTGCCCGTGCCCGCCGAAGATCCCGCCGAGATCGTCGCGCTGTACGCGCGCGCGATCACGCCTGCGACGCGGCTCCTCCTCGTGTGCCACATGGTGAACCTCACCGGCCAGGTCCTCCCGGTGAAGGAGATCGTCGCCATGGCGCGCGCCCGCGGGGTGCCGACGATCGTCGACGGCGCGCACGCCCTCGCGCACCTCGATTTCCGGATCCGCGACCTCGACTGCGACTACTACGGCGTCAGCCTGCACAAGTGGCTGGCCGCGCCTCCCGGAACGGGGCTCCTTTACGTGCGCCGCGAGAAGATCGCGGGTCTCTGGCCGCTCATGGCGGCGCCTCCCGGAATGGACGGCGACATCCGGAAGTTCGAGGAGACGGGCACGCAGAGCCTCGCGCACAAGATCTCCATCGCCGAAGCCGTCGACTTCCACCTGGCCGTCGGCGGCGCGCGGAAGGCGGCGCGCCTCGTCGAGCTGCGCGACCGCTGGGCGCGAAGACTCCTCGCCGCGTCCGAACGCATCCGCCTGCACACGTCGCTGAAGCCGGGCCTCGCGGGCGGCATGGCGACGTTCGTAGTGAAGGGCGTCGACACGCGCCGGCTGCGCGCCTGGCTTCTGGATCGTCATCGCATCCTGACGCAGGCGATCGTGCACGAAGACGTCGTCGGCCTCCGCGTGTCGCCGTCGGTCTACACGGCGCCGGAGGAGATCGACCGCTTCTCCGCCGCGATCGAGCACGTCCTCGCGCGCGGGTTGCCGGGCTGAACGGAGGCGCGGGTCTCAGCCTGAGGCGGCGCCGCCGCGTCGTCAAGCGCTCCGGCGCCGTCAGAGGTCGCCGATTTCCCGTACGCGCCAGCGGAACGGTTCCGGCAGACGGAGGCGGAGAAGGCGACGCGCGACGGCCGCGCGCGGCGTGGACCATCCGTCGCGGTTTTCTTGATCCTCGCCGTGCGCGAAGCCGAGCGTGGCGGCGAGGATCTCGAGCATCCGGAACCGGTCGAACGGGTCGAGCGCGTCGTCTTCGACGCGCGCGCGGAGCCACGGCGCAAGGCGCGACGACAACCCGGCGGCGGCGATGGCGCGGCCCAGGACGTTCGCCTCTTCCCAAGGTTCGTATTGAACGGCGGACAGGTCGGGCTTGAAGCAGAGCCCGGCGAAGAACGCCGCGCCGTGGATGGGCGACTCCGCCGACGTGGTTCGCCAGTCGGCGAAGAGAGCGCGGGGTCCGTGCGGTCGCATGATGCGGACACGTAAACGCAGCAGTCGACCCAAGGCGCCGGCGGCGTTCGCCTCTTGGACCAGTTGTTCAAGGTTGAGCGGCGGCTCCAGGACTACGCAAGACGCCGCATATTCGAGCCGCGCGTCGCCGGGACTGTCGGCAAGGAGGGCTGACGCGTAGCCGGTCAGCCGGGCGACTTCTTCCGACGCCGGGCGGCTCGGCATCGGACGAAGGTCGACGACGCGCATCTGCGGCAAAGGAGGGGCGCCCATCCGGACCTCGACGCCGGCGACGAGCGACGGGTCGTCGACCTGGACGAATCCGTACGCGTGGAGGAGCCGCCCATGGTCGTCCGTTTCCATCGAGGCGCCCTCGCCGTCGAGGGCGACGACGTCGACGCGCACCGGACCGTGGCTCGGCTCCCAGTGCCCGGTGAACGCCATGGCGAGGACTCGCAACGGAGAGAGCGCGGGGTAGTCCGAAGACGGCGCCGTGCGGCCGACCAGCAGCACAGGCTGTTTGCGGCGCCTCGCGTCATTCTGCGCGGCGGCGAAGGCGGCGTCGGAGGGCCACGACCAGGGAGGGAGCGACGCGGCGCGGGTCGCGACCGCGCGCGGTCGCTCGAGATCGTCCGGCCACGGCGCCGGATCGACGCCGACGAGGGGACGCTGCACGAGGAGGAGCGCGACCGCCGTCGCCGCGAGCAGGACGGTCGAGACGCGGAGGAACCGACGCGCGCGTGGCGCCCGAGGAAGGGTTTCAAGAGCGTCCATCGGTGAATCCGGTCGGCGTCCGCGGACGTCGCGCGGCGCACGTTCGCAAGGAACATACCGGCCGGCCGGTGGTCGTCGCGGGTGTCTTGGCGCCATGCCGGCGACGCCTCGCGACCGGATTCGCGGACGCGGCGGCGCCGACGGCGTCTCATGGATCCATGAAACTCACCGCGGCGCGGAGTCTGGCGCTGGTATGGGCGGCGTGTGCGGCGGCGTTCGCGCTTCGTGACGTCGCCGAGTGGCGCGACGTCGACCTCGCGGCGGCGGCGGAACCGTGGCGGCCGTTCGCGGACGCGGCGGTCGGCGAACCCGACGACGGCGGAGAGCCCGAACCGGAGCCGTGGGTCCTCCTCGCGCCGCGCCACCGCGAGACGAGCCCGTCGCCGCCGATCGTCGTCCTCACGCCGGGGTACGACGGTCCGATCCGGCTTTCAGTCCGGTTGACCGACGGGCGCGCCGCGGCGTGGTCGACGCCGGCGCGGACGGCGCCATGGCCCGCGGCCCTGACGCCCGTGGAAGTCGGGGTCGCGGTGCGGATCCTCGCGGAAGGGCCGGGCGGCCGGGCGACGGCGTCGTTCCTGCGCG
>DASPNK010000675.1:0-3267 GCA_035626575.1 Planctomycetota bacterium
CATCTTCACGTCGCCGAGGCCCATCGCCTCCTTGCGGAACGCCAGCGACCCGAGGAACCCCACCGTCCACAGGAACCCGCCGCAGGCCGCGGCGCCGAGCAGCCCGTGGACGACCGCCGTCCACCGCGGGCCGAGGACCTCGCCGACGACGCGCCCGCCGATCGTCCAGTCGTCGATCACCGGGGTCGGCTGCAACGACGGCGCGGCGAAGACGAGGATCGGGGCCAGGGCGAGGCCGCCGAGCGTGATCTGGTCCGGGAGGATCTCCCAGTCGTAGTCGATCAGGGCGAGGGCGATCAGCGCCGCGGTCACGAGGAAGCGCGCCCCGGCGACCCCCCAATCCGCGCCGTGGGCGAGCGGGTCGGCGAAGGCAGCCCGCGGGAGCGTCCACGCCGCCGTCGCGACGAACAGCGCGGCGGTCCCCGCCTCGACCAGCGGGTAGCGCGCCGGGATCCCCTTCCCGCAATGCCGGCACCGGGCGCGGAGCAGGAGCCACGAGAGGACCGGCAGGTTGTCGTACCAGGCGATGAAGCGGGCGCAGCGCGGGCAGCGGGAACGCGGCCCGGCGACCGACATGCACTCCCGGGGGAGCCGGTAGGCGACGACGTTCAGGAACGACCCGACGCAGAGGCCCAGCGCGGAGACGCCGGCGTACGCGAGGACCGTGCGGGGGTCGGACAAGGGAGGCGGCGCGGCGCGGCCGGAGACGAGCGCTCCGGCGGGGCGGCGCCGGATCTTAGGGCGGCGCGCCTCGCCCGCAACGCCGCCCCCGGAAACGCGGCGACCCCGCGGGACCGGGGTCGCGCGGGTCGTCGAGGGTCGAGGCGGTCCGGGGACCGCCTCGCGGCGTCGTCCTCAGAACTGGTAGACGACGATCAGGTTGTCGAACGACGGCACCGTGTTGGCGAACGTGTTGCCGACCATGTCGACGCGGAAGCGGAAGAAGCGACGCCCGGGGACCGCCGAGAGGTTGGTCAGCGCGACGTTGTTCACCGCTCCCGTGGCGTCCACGACCTGCTGCGACCCGTCCGGCGCGGTGGCGGCGGTCGGCAGCGAGGTGCCGCCCTTCACGTCCATCGTCCACACCGACGTCGTGCCCGCCGGCTGCACCGTGCCGGGGACCGGCGACGGAACGAGCTGGAAGTTCGAGTACAGCGGGGCGGCGACGCCGGTGTCGTACCACAGCGAACGCGCCGAGGAGCGACGGCCGACGAAGGTGAAGCGCATCTTGTAGATGTCGAAGCCGGCGAACGAGGACGTCTGCGCCTGACCCACCGGGACCTGCGAGATCGGCGGGCCGATCAGGCGGCGCACCGGCGTGTTGGCCGTGGCGCGATAACGGTGGAAATTCGGGCACTGCGTGCCGGTCTCGATGTTCATCTCGAGCAGCAGGTTCACGCCCGTGCCGCCCGTGCCGTTGGAGTTGGCGTAGTCGAACGGCGTGTTGAACAGCGGGTACGGATAGAACTCGCCGAACGACGGCTGAGCCGTGTAGTTCGCCGTGTTGTACACGCGCACGCGGCCGTTGGTGCCGTTGCCGCCCTGCGTCGCCGGGATGACCTCGAAGACGGTCGGGTCGTTCGACTGGAACGGCAGCAGGTTGTAGTTGAACCCGTAGGCGTTGTTCAGGCCGCCGCAGCCGCCGCCGCCGGTGCAGGTGCCGGAGATCGGCGCCGGCGTGTTGGTGAGGCCCGCCCAGATCGTCATGCTCGGGTAGACCGACGCGATGACGATCTGGTTCAGCGGCGCCCACTCCACCAACTCCAGGGCGTCGCGCGGCATGGTGCCGCCCGTGCCCGGCGAGACGCCCGAGTCGGCCGCCTCATAGAGGTGCATGATGTGCGACCCGCCGTTCGGGTTGACGCCGATGTTGCAGCCGCCGACGCCGCAGTTCGCGCCGCACGCCGTGGTGGCGGCGGCCGAAGCGTCGAACGGCGAGAACAGACCGTTGGTGGCGAGCGGCGACGGCTCGACCTTGAACTGGGCGCGCGTGCCGAGCGCGATGGCGGTGTTGCCGAGCGGCGACCCCGTCATCAGTCGGCCCGAGAGCTTGCCCGGATCGGACGCCGCGTTCCATCGCGCCGGCCCGAACTGGGGCGAGAACGTTGCGTCCTGCTTCAGGTTGTCGTCGAACCCCTCCACCTTCGTCGCGAAGCCGAGGCCCGGCGTCGGCGTCGTGCGGAAGACCACGCCGTTCGGCGCGTTCAGCGAATTCGCCAGCGGGAGCTGCGTCTGCGCGAAGCCGGTCGGAATGCCGAGGATGTTCGGCGCGTTGAGCAGGTCCGGATACCCGGTGCCGATCTTCACCTCGATGTCGTAGCCCTCGCTCGGGCTGACGCCCGGGCCGTAGCTGCCGGTCGGGAGGAAGATGTACTCGGCCACGTCGTCCGGCGGCGTGTTCGGATTGGCGCCCGGGATGTTGGGAACGATGGCGCCCGGCACCGTGATCGGCTGCCCTTCCGAAAGCACGTCGATGTTCCGGATGCGCAGGTTCTTGAGGATGTTGATCGTCGAGTAGGAGATCGGCTTGCTGAACGTGATGATCAACGGGTCGGACGCGTCGATCGGATCCGCCGGAGTGCCCGCCTTGCCGGAGAGCGCCGTCACGGAAACGATCTGCGGCGGAACCGGGTCGGGGCCCGACGAGTTCTGAACCTGGAAGCCGGGGGGCGCGCCGGTCGCCGACGTGCCGAACGCGGTCGGCGCCAGCGGCAGCGTGAAGAGGTTCGCGCCCTGCGTCGGAACGGGGCTCGTCCCCACGAACAGCGAGGAGTTCGTCGGGATGTGGTAGACGAACGACGCCGGCAGCGGGTTCGGGAAGCCGGTCGACGACGGCAGGCCGAAGGGGTTCGTCGGGTCGACGCGCGGGTCGATGACCAGCACGTTCGGGTTCGAGACGAGGCGCCCCACGATGTACGACGGCAGCTGCACGCCGGGGCTCGTGTTGGTCAACACCTGCACCGAGGCGCGCGCCAGCGTCAGATTGGCGAAGGCGTGATACTGGACGCCCGACGCGGTGCTGGCCGACACGCCGGTGAAGACGACGGGAGCGCCGCCTACCGACGCCGCGTAGAGGCCGCCGAGAGGCGCCGGGTTGATGGGGCCGTCGAACTCCATCGTGATCGCCTGATCGCGGAACACGGGCGGAGGCACGGTGCCGATAGGGGTCGACGTGAACGTGATGCCGTTCAACCCGACGATGTTCCCTTGCGCGGGCGAACTCCCCGGCGTCGACCCGCCGCCGCCGCAGCCGCCCAGGACGCTCGC
>DASPNK010000676.1:0-2066 GCA_035626575.1 Planctomycetota bacterium
GCTCGCCGCGGCGGGCGTGGTCCGGCAGTTCCGGCGGCGTCGGACCGCCGCGACGTGAGCGCCCGACGTCCGTGAGCCGACCTCTCCGCGCCGCCGTCGTCGGGCTGATCGTCGCCGCGCCGTTCGCCGCCGTCCTCGCGGAAGGCGTCGCGGCCGGCGGGCTCGCCGCCCTCGTCGACCCCGACGCCGCCGCGCTGGCGTGGAACTCGATCGCCCTCGGCGCGACCGCCGCGCTCTTCGCCGCGCTGCTGGCGGTCCCGTTCGCCGCGCTCGCGGCGTTCCGCACCTTCCCCCTCCGAGGCGCCCTGACCCTCGCCGTCGCGACGCCGCTGCTCGTCCCGCTGCACGTCCACGCGATCGGCTGGATGCGGATCTTCGGGCGCCAGGGATACCTCACCGCGTGGCTGGCCGAGTCGACCGGCTACGTGCACGAGGTCCGCGCGCCGTGGCTGGGCCTCTATCCCGGGCCCGCGTGGATCCTCGCCTGCGCGTGGTTCCCGCTGGCGGCGTTGCCGACCCTCGCCGGGCTCCGCGCGCTCGACCATGAAGCGCTGGAGGCGGCGCGGCTCGCCGGCGTCGGACGTCTCGGCGTCCTCCGCCGCATCGTGCTCCCCGCGGTCGCGCCGCGCCTCTGCGGCGGGCTCTTCCTCGTCTTCGCGTTCACCCTCGCGTCGTTCCCGGTCACGTCGCTCCTCGACACGCCGGTGCTCTCGCAACGGATCTTCTTCGCGTTCTCCCGGGATCACGCCGGCGGTCCGGCGGCCGCCGCCCTCCAGGCGCTGCCGCTCCTCCTCGCCGCCGCGTGCGTCGCGGTCTGGCTCCCGCGAGCCGCTGCGGAGACGGCCGAAGGGTTCCGGACGCGTCTGCGCCCGCGGCGGGGCGGCGTCCTCGCCCTCGCCGCTGCCGCGGCGCCGCTCGTTCTCGCCGTCGGCCCTCCGCTCTGGGGCCTCGTCTGGAAACTGGTCGAGGCGCGGCGGCTCAAACCCCACGCCCCGTCGCCGTTCCGCGACGCCTTCCGCATGGTGGAGACGGAGTTCGTCAACAGCTTCCTCCTGTCGGCGGGCGCCGCGGCGCTCCTGCTGGTCGTCGCCTGGCCCCTCGCGTGGAGCCTCGCCCGCCGGCCTTCCGGCGGGTTGTCCGGTTTCCTCGACGCCTCCGTCGCGGCGCCTCCCATCGTTCTCGGCCTCGGCGTCGTACTTTTCTGGCGGCGCTTCGCCGACGTTCCGATCCTCGGCGGCGTCTACGGCGGCGCCGCGCTCGTGGTGTTCGCCTACCTCGCCCGTTTCCTGCCCGTCGTGCTGCGCGTCCTCGCTACGGGATTCGGCCCGGAAGCCGGGGCCCAGGACGACGCCGCGCGGCTCGCCGGCCACGGGCCGCTCCGCCGCGCGGTCGGCGTGCTGCTCCCAGGGCAGGCGGGCGTCCTCGCCGCCGCGCTCGTCCTCGGCTACGTCTGTTGCTTCGTCGAGCTGGACGCCACGTTGATGACGCACCCGCCCGCATGGCGCACCGTCCAGGTGCGGTTGTTCAACATGGTGCACTACCGCGGGGACGACGAGGTCGCCGCGCTTTGCCTGCTGGCCGTCGGCGCGGCGCTGCTGCCGCCCGCCGTCGTCGCGCTCCTCGCGCCCCGGCGCCGGAGGGTGCGATGAGCGTCGGCCTCGAGCTCCGCGGCGTGGAGGTCGCCCTCGACGGCGCCTCGGTGATCCGGGCTCTCGACTTCGCCGTCCCGGCGGGAGGCGTCGGCGTTCTGGTCGGGCCGTCGGGCGCCGGCAAGTCCACGGCGCTGCGCGCCGCCGCCGGCCTCGTGCGGCCGAAGGCCGGCGAGATCCGATTAGGCGGACGCTCGGTCTCGGGCCCGGGCGGCGAGGAGGATCCGGCGCGCCGCCGCGTCGGGTTCCTCTTCCAGGGCTACGCGCTCTGGCCCCACCTCACCGTCGAGCGCCACCTTCGCTTCGTCCTCGACGGCGCCCGGCTCCCGCGCGGCGAGCAGAGGCGCCGCATCGACGAGGTGCTCGAGCCTCTCGGCCTCGCTCCGCTCCGGGACCGGCTCCCCGAGTCGCTGTCCG
>DASPNK010000677.1:0-3165 GCA_035626575.1 Planctomycetota bacterium
CTCTTCCAGTCGCTCTCCCTCGCCCAGAACGTGGCCTTCCCGCTCCTGGAGCGGGGCGACCTCTCCCGGAAGCTCGCGGACGACCTCGCGCGGCGCAAACTCGCGGCCGTCGGCCTCGCCGACGCCGCCGACCTTCCTCCCTCCCGCGTGTCGGGCGGCATGAAGAAGCGCGCCGGCATCGCACGCGCCCTCGCCTGCGACCCGGAATTCCTCTTCCTCGACGAGCCGTCGGCCGGCCTCGACCCCGCGACCGCCGCGGGCATCGACCGCCTCATCCTGTCGGTGCGCGAACGCTTCGGCGCCACGGTCGTGGTGATCACCCACGAGCTCGCCTCGCTCCACACCATCGCCGACGACCTCGTGATGCTGCACGAAGGGCGGGTGCTCGCCGCCGGCTCGCGCGAAGAAGTCGAAAGGTCCGACCATCCCGCCGTCCGCGCCTTCTTCGAGCGCACGGCGCCCGACCCGGAAGCGGCCCCCTCGGCCTTCCGCGCGCGGTTGGACGCCGCGTCGGAAGGGCCGTAGCATCCGCGCGCCGTGACTCCGGTTTCGACCGCCGATCGCCTGCAGGCGCTCTTCTTCCTCCTGGTCGGCACGGCCCTGATCTTCGGCGTCGCCTCGCTGCTCACCGGCTGGCCGTTCCGCCGTTCGGCGCAGACCTATTTCGTCGAATTCGAGGAGACGGTGCTCATCGAGGCGGGCGCGCCGGTCAAATACAACGGCGTCAAGAAGGGCAAAGTCCTCGAGGTCGGGCTCGGCGAACGCGATCGGCCGCGCGTCAAGCTCGCCATCGACGACGACCTCGCCATCACGCGCTCCACGCGCGCCAAGCAGGCGACCGGCGGCCTGCTCGGGCCGTACTTCATCGAGCTGACGGGCAGCTCGCGCGACGCCGCGGCCCTCAGCGAAGGCAGCGTGATCCCGACCGACCAGTCGACCATGCGGCGCATCCTCGACGCGGGGACCGCCGGCCTGGAGAACGTCAACGCGCTGGCCGATCGGCTCTCGAAGTTCGCGAGCGACGAGAACCGCGAGCGGCTCGAGAAGTTCGTCGACGTCCTCACCCGGACCCTCGAGACCGTCGACCGGACCGTGACCGAGGTCGGGCCCGACGCGACGCGCCTGGCGAAACGCTGGAGCGAAGTCGGCGAAGAACTGCGCGCCGCGCTCGGCGAGAACCGCGAAGGGCTTCGCCGGTTGATGGTCGACGGCGCGGCCGCCGCGCAGGAGGCGCGGCGCTTCCTGGAGTCGGGGCGTCTCGACCGCGCCGCCGACCAGGCGGTCGACCTGATGGCCACGGCCGATTCGGAGCTGCGATCCACCGGCGCCTCCCTGCGCGTCTATCTCAGCGAGAATCCCGTGGCGCCGACGCTCGAGCGCGCGGTCGCCGCGATCGAGCGCCTCGAAAAGAGCGCCGGCGCCGCGCTCGGGACGTTCGAGGGCGAGTTCGCGTCGGTGGCGCGCGGCGAGCTGGCGTCGGCGCTGCGCGCGCTGGCCGACGCGTCGCGAGCGCTCGAGGAGCTGTCCGCGACGCTCCGCAACGACCCCGCGCTCTTGCTCCGGTCGTCGCCGCGCCCCGAACGCACGCCGCCCCCGCCGGGAGGCGGCCGATGAGCCGCGCCCGCGTCGCCGCGCCCGCCGCGCTCCTGCTCCTCGCCGCGTGCGCGAGCCGCCCGCCGGCGGAGTCGGAGCTATTCCTCCTGCGCCCCGCCGCGCCCGATTCGCGGCCGGTCGCGCCCGCCGCGCCGGTGCTCCGGCTCGCCCCGGTCGACCTCGCCGCGCACCTTCGCGGCCTCTCCTACGTCGAAAGCAACGGACGCGTGACGACGCTCGTCAACGTGCGCTTCGCCGCGCCGCTCGCCGAGCTGATCGAAGACGCCGTCGTCGACCGCCTCAGGGCCTCGGGACGATTCTCCGCCGTCCTTCCGCACGGGCATCCCGGGCGCTCCGAGCGCACGCTGCGGCTCCGCGTGCGCCGCTGCGAAATCGACGCGTCGGGCGCCGCTTACGAGGCCGTCGTGGCGCTCGAAGGCACGCTCGACGACGACGCGTCGCGCCTTGCGCGGCCGTTCCGCGCCGAAGGGCGCGCGACGCCGCGGGGCGAAGGCGCCGCCGCGCACGTGCGCGCCCTCGAGGACGCGTTGCGCGTCGCGCTCGACGGGCTCGAACGCGCGCTCTGACGCGGCGCCGCGCGGGTGGTACCGTGCGCCGGTCCCCGCCGTCCCGGAGCGCCTGATGCCGGAGCTCTTGTTCGATCTCTCGTCCCGCGACCTCACCCGCGACGTCGTTCCGCTCTCGGAGATCCGCGCCTCGGTGCCGCATCGCCACGAGTTCGCGCTGCTCGACGGCGTGCTCGCCTACCAGCCGGACCCCGTCGAGGCCGTGGGCTATCACGACGCGAGGCCGGACGCCTTCTGGGTGCGCGGGCACATCCCGGGGTCGCCTCTGTTCCCCGGCTGCCTCATGGTCGAGGCGGCGGCGCAGCTGTCGTCGTTCTGCTACCGCAAGCGGTTCGGCGTCGACGAGAACCGATTCTTCGGCTTCGGCGGCATCGACAAGGTGAAGTTCCGGTCGATGGTCGTGCCGGGGAAACGCCTGCTGCTCCTCTGCCGGGAGATCAAGCTCGACCGCCGCTACTCGCGGTTCGCGGTGCAGGGCGTGTGCGAAGGGACGATCACCTTCGACGGCGAGATCATCGGCGTGATCATGCCCGTGACCAACGCCGGCGGACCCGCGGCGGGCTGAACGCGGCGCCGCCCGGCGCCGCTCAGGCGCGCGACGGGGAGCCGGAGCCCCCCGTCCGCGGCGCCGTTCAGGCCACGCCGACGGGCGCGTTGCGCGGCGGCAGCTTCTCGGCGAAGACGAACGCCTCCGTCGGAAGCGGCAGGTCCACGTTCCCCGCGTCGTTCGCCGCCTGCCCCATGTCCGCGAACGTCACGCGCCCGAGATAGGCGTTGAACATCGCGTTGGCGCGCTTGAGCGTCGTCGACAGGCGGTCGGCGAACAGGCTCGTCATGTTGCCCGGCTTGAGCCCGTCGTTCGCCTGGTTGTCGTCCTCGAGCCTGGCGACCACTTCGCCGAGCGTCAGCGTCTGCGGATCGCGCGCGATGCGCACGCCGCCCTTGCGGCCGCGCACGGCTTTCATGAACCCCATCGCCTGAAGCC
>DASPNK010000678.1:0-4055 GCA_035626575.1 Planctomycetota bacterium
GCCGACGAAGACGTTGGCGAGGGGGAACGGGACCTCGGTCGCGGCGGGGATCGGCGCCTCGAGGACACGGTAGGCGGACGGCGCCGGGGAGACGTCGGGGTTCGGCTCGACGGTCACGATCACGGTGTAGCCCGTGAGGTCGAGGGCGGGCGCGGCGAAGGGCGCGACCGGATTGAGGAAGTCCTGGCCGGGGACCGGGAAGCCGACGGAAACCGACCCGCGACCCGGCCATGTGGCGGCGTCGTCGTCGGGACCGCTCGGGTCGTCGAAGGCGCCCAGCGAGGCGCGGGCGCCCGTGGCGTTCTCCACCGCCCAGGCTTCGTACTTCCAGCCGGCGGGCAGCGGCGGCAGCGTCAGCGAAGGGTCCGGATCGTCGAAGGAGCGGAACCAGGCGCCGAAGCGGTCGTTGATCGCGACGCCGGGAGCGTCGTCGGTCGGCGTGCGCAGGATGAACGACCCGCCGATGCCGGCGAAGTCGGCGAGCCCGCGGCCGCCCGTCGCCGTCAGCCCCGCGACCGTGAGCGCCGTCGTCCCGCCGCCCGCGGCGCCGGCGAGGAGCACGGAGGCCGAGGGCGCCGGGACCGGATCGCCGGGGGGCTCGACGGTCAGGAACCACTCCGTCGCCGCGACGGCGTCGGGGTACGACCCGCCCCCGAGGGCGCTCGCATCGAGGACGAACGAGGCCGTCGTCCCGAACGTGAGGCTTCCGTCGGCGGAGACCACGTTCGCCGTGAGCGGATCGACCCGGAAACGCCCCGCGCTCTGGGGCGCGCCGGCGCCGGCGACCGCCCACAGCTCGTAGACGCCGTCGCGCTCGGTCGGCCCCAGCGCGCCGAGCGCGCCCGCGGTCGCGGTCAACGTCGCGGCGCCGGCCGACGGCGTCAGCGTGTAGGCCGGTCGCGTCGGGAACTCGTCGAACGCGACGTCCGCCGCCGCCGCGCCCGCGCTCGACAACGCCGAAGCCGGAGGCGTACGCCGCATCAAAGGCAGCGGGAACGCGTCGAGCGAGTTGTCGGGGAACGGCTCGACGGTGATTTCGAGGCGTCGCGTCCCGTCGCCGAGATCGAGCGGCGACGGCCGCGGGATCGAAAACGGGGTGAGGAAGTCCTGCCCCGGCGCGGCGAACCCGATCCCGGACGCGGCGCGCCCCGGGAAAGACGCCGCGTCGAAATCCGGCGCGGCCGGATCGCGGAACCGTCCGAGGCTCACGAAGGTCATGCCGTCGTTCGTGACGAACGCTTCGTAGACCGACGACCCGCTCAACGCCGGCAGAGAGAGCGTCGGCGCGCCGCCCGGCGTGCTCGCGAACCAGAGGCCCTTCGTGAGGTCGCCGCCCGGGCCGTCGGTGGGCGTCGTGCGGACGGCGGTTCCGCCCGCCGTGGAAAAATCGGCGAGCCCGGGCCCGCCGGTCGCCGTCAGCCCCGCCACGGTGAGGTTCGCCTCATTTCCGACGAACGCGCCGCCGAGGACGACGTTGCCCGACGGCACGAGGTCGGCGTCGCCTTCGGGCTCGATCGTCACGAAGAACGCGGTCGCGTCCCAGATGAACGGGAAGTCCTGGCCGAGGTGCGTATTGGCGGGCCCGAAGGTCGCCGCATCGACGGTCCCGTAGACGAACAGCCCGTCGGGCGACGTGACGCGGGCCGGCGACGTCGAGGCGTCGATGTCGAACTTGCCGGTCGACCGGACGACGCCGTCGCTTCCGACGGCGAAGCCCTCGTAGTTCCCCTGCTGCGGGCCGAGCGGCGCCAGGCCGACGAGGCTGAGCTGCATCGACGTCCGCCCGCGATCGCCGCCGCCGCACCCCGCCGCGGCGCCCACGAGAGCCGCCGCGACGATCCGTCGCACTCCGTCCGTCGTCTTCACGCGCGTGGTCTCCGTCGCCGGAGGAGGCCCCGCGGCGAGGCGGAACCATAGCAGCGCGCCTCAGTCTTCGGCGGCGAGCCAGGCGGCGCGCTCCGACGGCCGGGCGGGCAGCGCCGCGACGGCGAGTCGGCGCGCCGCCGGCGGGCCGGCGTCAGCGTCGAGCACGGCGTCCGTCGGACCGGCGGCGACGACGCGTCCGGCGTCGAGCACCGCCGCATGGTCGGCCGCCGCCCGGGCGAACGCCACGTCGTGGGACACCAGCACGGTCGTCCGCCCGCGGTCGACCGGCCCCCGCGCCGCCTCGAGCACGCGGCGCCGGAGCGGCGCGTCGAGCCCTTCCGGCGCCTCGTCGAGGATCAGCACGTCGGGGTCCGACAGCAGCGCCCGCGCGAGCAGCACGCGTCGCCGCTCTCCCCCCGACAGCTCGTGCGGGCGCCGATCGAGCGTCGCCGCCTCGAACGCGGCCGCCTCGCACGCCTCGGCGAGGCGCCGCGCCGTTTCGGCGCCGTCGCGCGTTCCGAGGTCGTGCAGCGCATGCCGCAGGTGCTCGCGCGCGGTGTGCCGCGGATCGAGCGTGCCGAACGCGTCCTGCGGCGCCCAACGAAGGCGACGCGTCCGTTCCCGGAACGACAGGCGGCCGAGCGGCCCGCCTTCGAAGAGCACCGCGCCCCGCGTCGGCGTCAGGAGGCCCGCGAGCAGCAGGCCGAGCGTCGACTTGCCGGCGCCGCTCGCACCGAGCAACGCGAGCGTGCCGCCGCGACGCGCGGCGACCGATGCGTCGCGGAGCGCCGGGACCGGGCGCCGCCCGAACCCGAGCGCGCCGTAGCCGCGATACTCGAACGACGCCTGCGCCGCCTCGACGATCGCCGCATCGCCGGGCGCGCGACGCTCCGGCGGCGGCGCGCCGAAGGCGAACGCGCGGCCCGCGGCCGTCCGCGGCGCGGCGAACAGGTCTTGCACCGTCGCTTCTTCGACGGCCCTCCCGCCGTCCAGCACGAGCACGCGGTCGGCGACCGCCGCCGCGGCGCGCGGGTCGTGGGTGACGAGGACCGCGGAGCGCTCGCCCCGATCCGCCTCCCGCCGAAGGCGACGGAGCATCGAAGCGGCGACCTCGGCGTTGAGAGCGCTCGTCGGCTCGTCGAGCAGAAGCACGGCCGGGCCGGCCGCGCGCGTCGTCGCGAGCGCCGCCCGCTGCGCCTGCCCGCCCGACAGCTGAAACGGCCGTGCGCGGAGCGACGCCGTCGCCGCGTCCCAACCCGCCGCGACGAACGCGTCGAGGACGCGCTCCCGGCGCGCCGCGGCGTCGTCGGCGACGCTCGCGAGCGTGACCGCTTCGTCGGCTTCGTCGCCGACGGCGCGGAGCGGATCGAGCGACGCCGCCGGGTCCTGGGCGAGGAACCCCAGCGTGCGGCCGCGAAGACCGCGCCGCGCGAGGTCTTCCGGGCGCCTGAGGAGCACCTCGCGCCCCGCCGCGTCGCGGAGCGCGTAGCGCGTCCAGCGCACGACGGCGCCGGCCGGAGGCAGGCCGAGGAGCGCGCGCAGGAGCGTCGACTTCCCCGCGCCCGACGGCCCCGCGACGACGACGATCTCGCCTCGCCGGACCGACACGTCCACGCCGTCGAGCACGGCGCGCCCGCCGCGGACGACGGTCAACCCGTCCAGCGCGAGGACGACCTCGGCCGCGTCGCTCACCGCGGCGCCTCCGCCGTCCAGGGTCGCAGCTTGCGGCGCGCCGTCTCGGCCAGCACGTGGCACGACCAGGTGAGGGCGACCACGACCAGCCCCGGAATCACCACGAGGTGCGGCGCCGCCGGCGCCGCCGCGCGTCCGTCCCGGAGCAGGCCCCCGAGGGTCGCCGTGGGCTCCGGCAGGCCGACTCCCAGGAAGCTCAGCGCCGCCTCGGCCAACACGTTGCCGGTGACGGCGAACGCCGCCGCGACGAGAGCGGGCGCCGCCGCGTGCGGGACCACGTGACGCAGGACGATCGCCGCGCCGCGCGCGCCCGACGCACGCGCGGCGAAGACGAACGGCGCGGCGGCCGCGCGGCGCGCGTCCTGCCGCACGAGCCGCGCGATGAACGGCGCGCGCAGGGCGCCGAGGGTGAGCGTCAGCCCGAGCAGGCTGGGGCGGAACAACGCCGCCGCCGCCGTCGCGGTGAACAGAGGAGGGAACGCCGACGCCGCGTCGGC
>DASPNK010000679.1:0-2290 GCA_035626575.1 Planctomycetota bacterium
CGGTTCAGCGTGCCGGCCTACGAGACCCCTAAGTTGTCGGCCTCCGACCGGTTCGTGCTGAAGCTCCGCGCACCGGGATGGGATCAACCGATCACTTTGGTCGGCGATCTGCGCCATGCGCACTGGAACGCCGACGTCGCCGTTTTCGGCATGCGGTTCGACTGGCGCGCATGCGCCGACGCCGGCAGGTCGGAAAGCCTGCTCACTTCCTATGTCATGGAGCTTCAGCGGGCGCAGCTCTCAACGAAGGTCGCGCAACCGGCCGTCGTCGGCTGAGGGCATGCTGCGAGCCCCGATCTCATGTGTTCGCCGCGGCGGGGGATTTCCTCTCTCTGGTCCATTCGACAGCCTCGCCGCGGCGCACGCTTTTTTTCGAAACCGCTGACCCCGCCTCCGCTCAGAGTTCGACGGCGAGCGCCGTCACCCACGCCCACGCCAGGTCGCGCTCGAGATCGTGCAGCCACCTCGCCGCGTCGGGAACCACGGCGAGCCCGGCCTCTAATCGCAGCGCACTCCACGGAGCCGTCGGTCGTTCGTGTTCGTGCGTCGCGAGCTCGCGGCCCTCATGGAGACGGCGCCACATTGCGCGCCCGCTGCCGTCGACGTCCACGGCGATCGACGCGATGTTCCTTCGAAAAATCGACTTCGTCGGCACCTCGACGGCCGCTGCAAGAGAACGACCCTGTGGAACGGTGACGAGGACGATCCCCTGCCTTGATGGGAGAACGGCCGTTCGGTCGCGCAGCGAAGAGAGGATCTCGGCGATCGCGCGGTCGTCGGCGTCGCGACGGTGAGTCGACCGGCGAACCCCCGTGGTCAGGTTGAAGTGGAGGAATACTCCGTCGTCCATGGCGCAGCCTCCGCACCCGGCGGTGGGGCCAGCCTACACGACGCCGTCGAGGCCTGGGTTCGCCGTCGCCGCGCTTTCGCCTGCGCACGCTCTTGCCAAATCGCGCTTCGCGGATGGCGTGCAGCGCGCAGGACGAGTCGCGCACGGACGAACGAACGCCTTGACCGACGGCGCCGCCGATGCTCAGCCGTGTTGCTCGAGTCTCCCTCGATCAGCGTCGTAGGCGAGCGCGCACGGCGTGCAAAGGAGCGAGTTCGACCGGCGGCCCTGGGGCGTTCCGAACTCGAGGCAGGCCGCGCCGCTGTCGTCGCCGACAATGCCAGGGCGCCCGCAGTCGTCGCAGCGCTCGTGGTCTCCGGCTTTCGGTCTCAAGGCGTGCTCCTGTCCGCCGCCCGCCCAGCTTACCCCCTCCCGCCGCGGCGCGCCGGGGGCATGAATCCGGCGGCCGCGGCGGGGCTTCTCCAACAACGCGTGACCGTCGTCAGGCTCGACGGCGCGCGGGATCCTACACGGGCGAGATCGGCTTGACCGCCCCCACCCGCCCGAGCTTGGCCAGCGCGTCGCTCTCGCTGCACGGCGCGCAGACGAAGACGATGCGCGTCTCGGTCGAGAGCTGATCCGGCGCCGCGGGCTCGGCGCGCGGGGCGAACACGAGCGCCTGACGCGTCGCGGGGGCGGTGCGGCAGAGGGTGCAGATCATCGATTCAGCGCGCCGTCTATTCGCGACGCAGGAGATCCTCGAACGCCTCGTACGTGATCGCGTCTTCCGACATGCCGCGGATCGCGGCGTAAGGCGCCATCAAAGGAAGCCGGAACCGGTAGCGGTAGTTCCGCTCCTGTCCACGTCGCTCGAGGACCTTTTCGCGCTTCCGATCGCAGAACTCCTTCAGATGCCGGTTGAAGGTGCTCACGTCAACCCTCGGACGGTCGAGGATCACTCTCAACGGCTCTTGGACGGCAGACGGTTGAAAGTAGCCCTCAGGATCCTCGGACCCGAACGCCGCTACCGCGCACGCAAGGAGCACATCGCGGTAGAGCGCGTCCTGCTGCGCACTGGCCGTCGCGACCCGGTACGAGTGCGCAGTGGTTTGGTCCGCCTGGGCGACGGCACGGCGGAATCCCTCTTTGACGTGCTGCAGCCCCACCACTTCACTGCAAGCATCGCAAGCAGCGCGAAGCGAGTGAAGGCTTGCGAGGTGCGTGTAGTGGGGCAGACCCTGGGAGATCCGCACGATTCTGTCGATGGCGGCGGCCTCGAACTCGATGGGTACCGAGCTCTTTTCGCGGAGCGACTTCGTCGCGTTCTCGATGATCTCCCTGAGTTCCTTCGCCTCCATTCTTGGCATCGGAACCTGGGAAATCGCGCGCTGGATGGATTGATGATCTCGGACCAGCGCTTCGACGGTCTCTGCGACGCCGACGAGCACGATCGTCGTGTCG
>DASPNK010000680.1:0-2058 GCA_035626575.1 Planctomycetota bacterium
CGGGGAACGGATGCAATGAATTCATCTTCCTGCGAGGACGCTCGATCTCCGCGGCCGGCGGGCTCACCAGCATGCTCGTCGATCCCGTCACCGGCCTGATCCAGGAATGCGACGTCATCTTCGACGTCGGCGTCGTCGCCTGGCAGGTCGCCGGCTTCGGCGTCCGCGGCTCGAACACGCTGTTGCATGAGATCGGTCATTTCCTCGGTCTCGACCACACCAACCTTCACCGCGGCGTCGGCGGATTCCTGGTGTCGACCGTCCCCTCCCCGATCGGCGGCGCGCCCCCGACGATCCTCGCCGCCAAGTTCGCCGCCCTTCTTCCGACTCAACTTCCGGGGATGACGAGCACGTTCACCGCGACGTCGGCGGGCGGCGGAGCGTCGGCCGACTACGTGCAGGCTTACACCTCGCAGTACCACCCCGTCGCCGCCCCGCTCGGTCTCGTCGGCAGCATGTACGCCGACGACGTCGCCGGACTCGCGAAGCTCTACCCGCCCGCGGGCGTCAACCCGACGTCGGGCAAGCGGCCCGTCGACTTCGACGCCGCGGAGGTGCGCGGACGGAGCGCGACTTCGAGTCATCCTCAGACGATCCCCGTCTTCGGGCGCAACGTCCTGGTGACGACTGCGGCGCAAGGCGCGGCGGCCGTCATCACGAACGGCGGAATCAGCGGCGCGGCGCGATTGACTCCGACTTCGGTATTCGGCAAGGTCGACGTCGTCAGCGGCGCTCCGAGCTCCGGGGAATACCGCGTCGTCGGCATTCACGTAACGCCGCCCCACCTCGCCGCAGCAGGCCCGGACGAGGTCGAGGTGTACTCGGAGACGCTGGAGACCCACGGATACGCCAACACGGGGCCTGCGTTGTCGGAGTACTTCTCCGCGGCTCCGCCTTATTCCGGCACTTGGCCTTACATCAATACATGGAACCAGGGAACGACGTCAATCGCGGCGCAGGTCGGCTGGGTCGGCAACCGAAGCGTCGTCCCGATCAGCAGCTTGGCGGTGGTGCCTGGAACCGTCATCGACGTCCCCGATCTCGTCGACGGCGGTGGAGTGCAGGTCTTGAACGAAGGCCGTCCGTTGATCGATATCGTGCGCCAGGCGCCGTCGACGTATCCCGTCGCGACCCTGACGGTGCACGTGCACCACAACAGCTCGACCGCCGGATTCGGCCCTCTGACCGTTTCTTGCACCGCGAACGGCGCTCCAGTCTCTCCGGTCCTCGCCTTGGCGAACCAGACGAGCACGCTGGCGCCTGCCGCGTACATGACGACCTACTCGGTCTCCCTCCCTACGCCGTACGTATCGCCGCTCGTGGTCGAGTTCACCGCGGTCGATCTCAGCCCTCAGCTGGCCATCACTCCCCCGCCGCCGAACCGCGTCGTCGGCAGGAGCCGCCTCACGCTGTGACCGCATTCGGACGAGGGTGCTGAACGCCGCCGCACCGGCGCGCCGGGGAGCCCGGCGCGCCGACTCTGGTCGGCCGCCGCCGCGCGGTAGCAGCCTCGGAAGCGCTCCGAACGAACCCTCCGCTCCGGCGAATACGGGTTGTTGAACGCGGGCGCGCCCGCCGGCGTGGGCGTCCGCGCTTCGGGCGCCGAAGCGCTCATCGCTCGCTTGCGTCCGCCGCTGCGGCGTCGATTTCGCCCGCCGTCGTCGACTGTCGCCATGCGCGCCTCGGCCGCTTCGCGGTCGACGGCATGGTCGCCGCGAGCTCGCGCAGCGACGCGCCGTGCGAACGCAGTTCTTGTCGCCGCCGGACACGTCGTCTACGATCGCTGGCCCCACAGGGCCGGACGCTTTCGCTTCCGGTCCGATCGCAGTTCGACCTCGGGCCGTGGCGCAGCCTGGCTAGCGCGCTTGAATGGGGTTCAAGAGGTCGTGGGTTCAAATCCCATCGGCCCGACTCTCTAACGCCCCGCCCCATCGCAAGATGCGGCGGGGCGCTCTTGTTCGCGGCGGTCGCCGAAGGGCGTCTGCACACGCTTAGAACACGCTTAACCGGCGTTTTTCCCCGTCGGCGGGGCTCGCGACAGCACGATTTTCCGGCGTT
>DASPNK010000681.1:0-4154 GCA_035626575.1 Planctomycetota bacterium
CGCGCCGCGGCGCGGTGGCGACGCCGACGGCCGGCGAGCGTAGCGACGCGGGCGCCGCCGGACAACGCGCGGGGCCTCGCGCGCGCTTGTCCGGCGCGGAGCGCGGGCCTACGATGCCCGCCTCGACCGGAACGGCGAGACTTCATGTCCGACAGCAAGTTCGATTCGAAAGACTCGCGGTCTCCGAACCGCGTGCACATCATCCTCGAGTTCGAGAAGCCGATCATCGAGCTCGAGAAGAAGATCGGCGAGCTGGAGGCGTTGTCGAAGAGCACCGGCATGGACCTCGACGGCGAGGTCCGCCCGCTCAAGGAGCGGCTCGGCAAGCTGGTGCTCGAGGTGTTCCGAAACCTGTCGCCGCTGCAGGTGGTGCAGGTCGCGCGGCACCCCAATCGGCCGCTGACGGCGGACTACCTCGAGGCGGTGTTCGACGACTTCGTCGAGGTGCACGGCGACCGCGGCTTCCGCGACGATCGCGCGATCGCGGCGGGGTTCGCGCGCCTCGGCGACCGCCGCGTGGTGGTGATCGGGCATCGCAAGGGGCGCGACACGCGCGAGAAGATGGCGTGCTACTGGGGCTGCGCGCATCCCGAGGGCTATCGCAAAGCGCTCCGCCTGATGAAGCTGGCCGAGAAGCTCCGGCTTCCGGTGGTGACGTTCATCGACACGCCGGGCGCCTACCCGGGCATCGGCGCCGAAGAGCGCGGCCAGGCGTGGGCGATCGCCGAGAGCATCCGCGACATGTCCGGGCTGCGCACGCCGGTCGTGTGCACCGTCGTCGGCGAAGGCGGGTCCGGCGGCGCGCTCGGCATCGGCGTGGGCGACCACGTCATGATGCTCGAGCACGCCTACTACTCTGTCATCTCGCCGGAAGGCTGCGCGGCCATCCTCTGGAACGACGCGAAGCGCGCGGGGGACGCCGCGAAGGCGCTCAAGCTCACGTCGCGCGACCTGCTGCCGCTCCGCATCATCGACGAGGTGATCCCGGAGCCGGTCGGCGGCGCGCATCGCGCCCCCGGCGAGACGTTCGCCCGCGTGCGGGAGCGCCTCACGCATCACCTCGACCGCCTCGCCGCTCGGCCGGTCGATGCGTTGCTCGAAGACCGCTACGCGAAGTTCCGCCGCATCGGCTCGGTCTTCGTCGAGCCGCCCGCGCGTCCGTCGCGGGAAGGCGCCGAGCCCGCGGCCGAAGCCGTCTGACACGGAAGGAGAGCGCCATGCCGCGCGTCGCCGTGCTGCTTGTGATGGTATTCGCGGCGTCGGCGCTCTTCGCGCAGGAGAGCGCGCCGTCCGACGACGCGCGCTGGAAGGCGTGGGTGGATCGAAAGATCTCGGAGCGGCTGAGCGAGGTCACAGACGCCCTCGAGGTTGCGCGCGCCGAAGTCGACGCTCTTCGGAACGCGTGGGCGCCTCTGCTCCGCAAGGTCGTCTCCGACGACGCAGCGGCCGCGGAGAGGCTCCGCGAGATGGAAGCGCTGAGAAAAGACAACGAATCGCTGCGCGCGCGCGTACGGGACCTGGAGACGGCGGTGCAGCTTCGGGACGTCGAGATCCAGAATCTTCATCGGCGCATCGACGCATTCGCGAACCCGCGCCATCGCGAGCGGTCGCAGCCGACCGACCAAGCCGCCTCCGACGTCGCCGCGCACGCCGCGCGTCTGCGCGAGCGGCTCTCGGACTTGGAACGACTCGGGGCGCCGCGCGCGATGCTCGACGCGGTGCGCGCCGAACTCGAGGTCGCGACGGCCGAATCGCCCTCTTTGGTCGACCCCGCGCCGCGCGCGCCGCTCGGCGTCCGCGTCGGGCCGGTGGCGCCGGAGTGGCGGGCGCGTCGCGGAGTCCCGGAAGGCGTCGGAGTCCGCGTCGTCGAGGTCGTTCCCGGCTCGGAAGCGGAGCGGATCGGCTTGAAGGTCGACGACGTGATCGTCGCGGCCGGCCCCCTCGATGTGCGAAGCGCCGACGTACTGAAAGCCGCTTGGGTCTCGGCGGGCGGTCCGCTCGACCTTCATTGGCGGCGAAACGACGAAAAGTTGACGGGACGCGCGCTTCCGAAAACGGTCGCCGTCCGTACGTCCCCGGTGATCGGGACGGACGATCTTCGTCCCTCCGAAGAGGTCGAGTTGGACTTCAAGCGTCTGGAGGAGGAGGCGTTGCGTCGCTTCTCCGAGGAACACGACGGACGCCTGGTCCTGGTCCCGGACTCGCGCCCCGCACCCTTACCGGGACGGAATCCGTGAGCCGCAGGAACGGATGCGAGCGAAGAAAACTCCGTCGGCGTACCATCACCCGCGCTTCGCGGGCCGTAGCTAACCCGGCGGCACCCTCGCCTCGCCGTTCGGCCGAGGTCCAGCCGCCGGACCGCACCACCCTTTGAGCAAGGCGGAAACGGCATGCCGTGTAAAGATTTGCAGGCCCAGTTGCCGCTCTATGCGGGGCGCGAGCTCGACGTCGTTCAGTCGGCCGCGCTCGGGCGCCACCTCGAGAGTTGTCCCACGTGCGCGTCGACGGCGAAGGCCTACGCCGCGGACGTCAGGACCCTGAACCATTACGGCCGCGAGCTGGTCTCGCAGGCGCCCGCGCCCGACCTGATGGCGCGGTTGCGACCCATGCTGGGCCGCCCCCAGCCCCCCGCCGCGCCGACCTTGCGCGCCGCCGCGCGCCGCAAAGGCGGCGCGTTCCTGTAGGTCGCGAAGGCCCCGGTCGGGGCGCGGGCTCTTTTCGGAGTCCGAAGGCGCCCTCGCCCGTACCCTGCGCCGTCGCCGTCGACCGGACGTCTCCGGGGCGACGCGAAGGAGCGCTTATGACCCCGAAACATCCGGCCGCCCCCTGGGCGGCGGCCCTCTTGTGCGCGGCGACGATCGTCGCGCAGGAAACGCGACCGGCGAAGCCGGCCGATCCCAAAGACGCCTCCGCGCTCGTCGAGCGCCTCGAAGCGGAGTCGTACGACGAGCGGCGGCAGGCGATGGAAGCCCTGCGCGCCCTCGGCGAAGACGCCCGCCCCGTCCTCGAAGCGCGGCGCGACGATCGGAAGCTCGAGACGCGCACCCGCGTCCGCGAGCTGCTGGACGAACTGGACGAGCGCAAGCGCCTCGGATCGGGCGTCGACGCCGAAGAGCGACGCATGGCGCCGGACGCGCCGCGGCGCCGCGGCGAGTTCCGATTCCCGGAGGCGTTCCCGGCGCCGCCGCGGGACGTGTTCGATTTCAACCGCCAAATGGAGGAGATGCGTCGTTGGCAGGCCGAAGTCGAACGCATGATGCGCGAGTCGATGCCGAGGCTCGGCGAAGACGGCCCGTTCGGAGGCGAGCGCTTCCGGTTCGATCTCGGCGGCCCCGGCGTGCGGTCGAGCGGGACGTTCTCCATGAACCGCGACGGCGAGCAGATCACGCTGGAGACCGGCGAGGACGGCGTGACGCTGACGGTGCGGCCGAAGGAGGGGCCGGTCACGACCTACGAAGGCGTCGACCTCGACGATCTGAAGGCGAAGCACCCCGAGGCCGCGGAGGCGCTCAAGGACCTCGGCGTTCTCGACGGACGCGTGCAGATCTTCCGCGGCGGTTCGCCCTTCGCGCCGTTCGTGAACCGTCGATCGGAGGAGCCGGCGTCCCGCCCGACCGGGCCGCGCCGGATGACGCCGGCCGAACCCGGCGCCGACTGGCGACGCCGCGGCGCGGCCGATCCGACCGTCGACGACCGCGGCGCCCCGCGACCGCAGGGGCGTCGTCTCGGCGTCCAGGTGGACCTCGTTCCCGCGTTGCTCGACAAGCACCTCAAGCTCGGCGGCGCGGGGCTGGTGGTCGCCGCCGTCGACCCGGAGAGCGCCGCCGACCGCGCGGGGCTCCGGGCGGACGACGTCCTCACCCACGTCGGGGGCGAAGAAGTGCGCTCGGTCGAACAGCTCCGCGCCCTGGTGGCGAAGCAGCCCGAGTCCTACGCCCTGCGCGTGATCCGGGAGGGCGCCGTCGTCGAACTGACGACGAATCCGTCCGCCCCGCGTTGACGTCCGGCCGCGTCGGGCCATGATCGTCCCGGACGCCGCGACGGCGGCGCCCGGGACGTTCCATGAACAGCCGCGTCGTGGTCTTCGCGCTCGCCGCCGCGCTCTCGCTGGCGTGCACCTTCATCGTCGGTCGGGAGTGGCGGCGCCGCGAGAT
>DASPNK010000682.1:0-4806 GCA_035626575.1 Planctomycetota bacterium
CGGACGCCGCCGACCGTCGCGCCGGCGACCGGCGCGCCGACCTCGTCGACGACGGCGACCTGCAGGACGACGTCGGGACGCGCGGCGTCCGCCGCGTCGACGTCGGCGTGGAGCGTGGGCGCGTGGGCGTCGCGGGCGAAGCGCGGCCTCTCGACCGCGGGCTCGCCCTCCATGGGCGCGGGCGCCGCGTGTGACGGCGATTCGGCGGGCGCGGCGGGATCGACCGAGGCATGCTGCGCCGCGTCGTCCCCCGCGAGCAGGAACCCGACGGCGATCGCGACGGCGATCGCGACGACGACCGGAATCAGACGCTTCCTCGCGATCATGGACGCCTCCGCGACGCCTGGGCGCGCCGTCCGGGCGCCGAGTCTAAGATGCCGCGCCCGGCCGTGAGCGGCGGCCGACCGGAGACGCGCGATGATGGAGATGCCGAAGCCCGGTCCCTTGCACAAGAAGCTCGAGACGCTCGTCGGCACGTGGGTCGGTGATGAAACGATGCATCCGGGGCCGATGGGGCCCGGCGGGAAGGCGAAGGGGAAGACCGTGAGCCGGATGCTCGACGGGTTCTTCCTGATCAGCGACTACGAGCAGGAAAGCGGCGGGAAGATCATGTTCCGCGGACACGGCGTGATGGGCGTCGACCCGCAGTCGCAGAAGTACCAGTGGTACTGGGCGGACTCGATGGGCATGGCGCCGTGCGCGGCGACGCCGGGGACGTGGGACGGCGACGTCTTCAACTTCGAGCACGACACGCCTCACGGCCGCATGCGCTACCGCTACGTGATGCAGGGCGCCGACCGTTATCGCTTCACCATCGACAGCTCGCGCGACGGCGGTAAGACCTGGGCGCCGTTCATGGAAGGCGACTACCGGCGGCAGAAGTAGGCGACGGCGGCCGGCGAGGGCCGGCGGCAAACCTGCGCAACAGAGCCGTCCCACCGCCGCACTCCGGGCGCGGGCCGCTGCGGTCGCCGGCCCGTCACTCCGCGACTTCGGTCCGCGCGAGGTCTTCGAAGGTCTCGCGGCGGCGGATGAGGCGCGGGGCGCCGTCGACGCCGATCATCACCTCGGCGGGGCGCGGGCGCGTGTTGTAGTTCGACGACATCGAGTAGCCGTAGGCGCCGGCGACGTCGATCGCGAGCACGTCGCCCTCGCGGGGCTCGGGAAGCAGGCGGTCCTTCGCGAGCAGGTCGCCCGACTCGCAGATGTTGCCCGCGACGCGCACCGTGATGGGCGGCGCGTCGGGGCGCGTGAGGTTCCGCACCGGGTGGTAAGCGCCGTACAGCGTCGGCCGCACCAGGTGGTGGAAACCCGAGTCGACCCCGACGAACACGTGCTTCGCGGTGCGCTTCACCGCGGTCACGACGACCAGCAGCGTGCCGCATTCGGCGACCACAAAGCGCCCCGGTTCGAAACGGAACGCGACGTCGGACCCGGCGGCGCGGCGGAAGGCGGCGAGGCGCGGCGCGACGGCGGCGCCGAACGCCGCGACGTCGAGGGCGCGCTCGCCCGGCCGGTACGGCACGCCGAAGCCGCCGCCGAAGTCCACGAACGCGAGGCCGGGGACCTGCGCCGCGGTCTCCAGCATCACGTCGACCGCGCGCAGCAGGTTCTCGACGTCGAGGATGCCGGAGCCGATGTGCTGGTGCAGGCCGTCGAGGCGGAGCCCGCGTTCCGCCGCGAGGCGCCGCGCGGCGGGGATATCCGCCGGAGCGACGCCGAACTTCGCGTCCGGACCGCCGGTGATGACGTGCTCGTGGTGGCCGTCGCCGACGTCGGGGTTCAGCCGGAGGCCGACCGAAGCGCCGGGCTTGAGCCGCGCGACGCGCTCGAGCTGGCTCAGCGCGTCGACGGAGACGTGCACGCCGCGCTCGAGGACGGCCGACAGCTCGTCGTCGGCGACGTTGTTGCCGTTGTAGGAGAGGCGCATCGCGGGGAACCCGGCGCGCAGGGCCGCGAGGACTTCGCCGAGCGAGACGGCGTCGAGGTCCAGCCCCTCGTCGCGCACCGTGCGGAGGATCGCCGGGTTGGTGTTGGCCTTCGCGGCGTAGAGCATCCGCACGCCGTCGAGCGGGACCGCGTCGCGGAGCGCGCGGCAGCGCGCGCGCAGGATCGTCTCGTCGTAGACGTAGAGCGGCGAGCCGTACGTCTTCAACAGCGCGGGCGCGAGCGCGTCGACCGCGCCCGCGCCCGGGGGCGCGGAGTCCATCCGGCGTCAGCCGCCGTAGGCGGGGATGCCGGTGATGCGCTCGCCGAGGATGAGCGCGTGAATGTCGTGCGTGCCCTCGTACGTGTTCACCGTCTCGAGGTTCATCATGTGGCGCCCGACGGAGTACTCGTCGGTGATGCCGTTGGCGCCGAGCATGTCGCGCGCGGTGCGGGCGATCTCCAGCGAGACGCCCACGTTGTTGCGCTTCGCCATCGAGATGTGCGCGAAGTCGACCTTGCCCGCGTCCTTCATGCGGCCGATGTGCAGCACGAGCAGCTGACCTTTGGTGATCTCGGTGAGCATGTCGGCCAGCTTCTTCTGGATCAGCTGGAACGACGCGATCGGCTTGCCGAACTGGATACGCGACAGCGTGTAGCTGCGCGCGGTCTCGAAGCACGACATCGCGGCGCCGAGCGCGCCCCACGCGATGCCGTAGCGGGCCTGGCTGAGGCAGCCCAGCGCCGACTTCAGGCCGTCGGTCTTCGGCAGCAGGTTCGATTTCGGGATACGCACGTCCTTGAGGACGAGCTCGCTCGTCACCGACGCGCGGAGAGACCACTTGCGGTGCTGGAGCGGCGCCGAGAACCCCGGCGTGCCCTTCTCGACGAGGAATCCGCGGATGACGCCGTCGAGCTTCGCCCAGACGATCGCGACGTCGGACAGGCCGCCGTTGGTGATCCACATCTTCGCGCCGTTGAGCACGTAGTGGTCGCCCTTGTCCTCCGCCTTGGTGATCAGGCCGCCCGGGTCGGAGCCGAAGTCGGGCTCGGTCAAGCCGAAGCAGCCGATCTTCTCGCCCTTGGCGAGCTTCGGCAGCCAGTAGTCCTTCTGCTCCTCCGAGCCGTAGGCCCAGATGGGATACATGACCAGCGCGCCCTGCACCGACGCGAACGACCGCAGCCCGGAGTCGACGTATTCGATCTCCTGCATCAGCAGGCCGTAGCCGACGTTCGACAGCCCCGCGCAGCCGTAGCCCTTGATGTTCGCCCCGAACACGCCGAGCTCCGCCAGCTCCAGCGCCTTCTGCAGCGGGAACGTGCCCTCGCGGTAGTGGTGCTCGACCAGCGGCGCGTACTCCTCGCGCACCCAGCGACGCACCATGTCGCGCGCCATCACCTCCTCTTCGGTGAAGAGGCTCTCGAGGTTCAGGAAGTCGGTCTTGAAGGGCGCGGGCATGGCGGCTCCGTTCTGCTCGCCGATCCGCAGGCGTCGCCGCGGTCCGGGCCGCGAGCGTAGCAGCGGCCGCTTTCGAGCGTCAACGACTCGCGGACGCCTACGCGCGCTCGGGCGGGCCGCGGCGAGGGCCGGGCGCACGAGGCGACGCCGACTTCCCGCCGTCCGGCCGCGACCGCAGCCTTTCGAGACGTGCGGCGTCGGCGAGATCCTGTTCGCGGCCCGCGGCTCGCTTGTTCCGGATCAACGCGTCGCGGCCGAGGAAGGCGACGTCGACGCCGGCGAGAGCCACCGACGTTCGCGCCGGCCACGCCGCGTCGAAGTCGACGCCCGAGATCGCCGTCCGACGTCTTCGCGGTCACGGCGACATTCTATGCGGCGCGCCTGCCTCCGCGCGCCCCGACTATGCTCTTCCGGCCATGGATCGCATCGCGCTCCGCACGTCGCTCGCGCTCGCCGCCGTTTCGTTCGCCGCGATCGCCCAGGCCTCCCGCCCCGCCGTCCGCGCGCTCGGCGCCGGATTGAGCGCCGAGACGGCGGCGCACGTTCCGAAGATGCGCGAGCACCTTCGCGCCGGCCTGATGCGCGACAAGCCCAACGACGGGATGCGCAAAGCGCTCGCGCCCACGACGCTCTTCGTCGGCTCCTACGACCGCCACTCCAACATGGCCGCCTGCTGGGCGCTGCTGATGAGCGCCCGCGTCGCGGGAGACGCCGACGAAGCGCGCGACCTCCGCGCGCGATTCACCGTCGACGCCCTGCGCGCCGAGCGCGCGCTGCACCGCGACTTCGCACAGTGGTCCCCGGTGCGCCCCTACGACGAGACGTGGCTCGTGCTCCTGCTCGCCGAGCTGGAACGCCAGTTCGGCGCCGGACCGGAATCCGACGCAGCGCGCGCGTTCCGCGCCGAGGCGGAAAATCGTCTGCTGGGCTATGCCGAGCTGCATCCGACGGCCGACCCGGAGAGCGCGCCGGCGACCCGGCCCGACGGTCCGGCGGAGTCCGCGCCCGCCGTCCCGCGGGCGCCGCGACCGGGCTCGCGGCCCTGGAGGTCGGGCGCTTACGAGTCCGCCGCCTGGCCGCTGGTCGTCCTCTCGACGACGTCCCCCGCCCACGAACGCACCGCGGCGCGCCTCGCGGCGCTTCGCGCCGACAGACTTCCCGAGGCGCGCCGCCTCGCCGAACTGGCCGCGCGCGCACGCCCGAGCGGCCGCACCTACGACTTCCTCTGGCCGCCCGCGATCTACGCCCTGGTCGACCGCCTCGCGCCGCCCGCCGCAGAGATTTCCGCCTACGCGCCGCCGCCCTACGCGCCGCCGCCCGCGAAGGTGCGCATCAGCAACTGCCACGTCCTCGGCGCCGAGCTCAGCAAGCTGTGGCCGATCGCGTTCGACGCCGGCGCCGGCGACGCCGCGGCCCTGAAG
>DASPNK010000683.1:0-2308 GCA_035626575.1 Planctomycetota bacterium
CCAGAAGTCCACGAAGCTGAGGCCCCCCGCGACGAGGAGGGCGAGAAGGCCCGCCCCGCTTCCGCGAAGGATGCGCCGCCGCCGGAGCTCCGTCGCACCGTCCGTCTCAGGCATTGGGCAGCCTCCAGCGCCTCCCGTAGACCGACGACGTGAACGCCAAGCCGCCCGCGGGTGTCCGCCGTCGAGGACTCCGGGCGCGTTTCATCACAACGACGCCGCGATAATGAGCCAGCAGGCGCCGTCGAGCAGCGCGGCGACCGCGAGGCCGACTGCGATTCCGAGGCGTCTCGCCGACCACGCGTCGCTCCGTCGCGCGGAAAGGAAGAGCCAGACCGCGGCCGCGATTTCGAGCACGGGGGCGGCGACGAACAACAGCCCATACAGAGGGTCCGGAGCGAAGAACTCGCCGAAGACCCAATTGAACGCAGCACCAGCAGCGGCGACCACGATCGCCCAAAGCGTCAGCCGCATCGCAAACGCGCGGCGGGAGAGGACCGAGCCGCTCGGCAACTCCGTCTTCGGTGCGGTCGGGACGCCGACGGCGTTCGACGAAGCGCCGTCTTGCTCCGCCCCCGTCATCACACCGCCGTCCCGTGCGTCGCCGCCTCCGCCGCGCGGCGCAGCGGATCGAGGCGCGTGCGCTCGAGGTCGCCTCGATAGAAGAGGTTGAAGGTATCGAAGGGGATGATGCGGCCGTCGGGCCGCGCGATGTGGACGCAGGTCTTCTTCACCGACCGCAGGTCGAAGGCCTGCGCGTCCAGGAACGCCATGATGATCACGCGGAACACCCGGTCGTAGGCGAGCTCCGGCGCGGCGACCTTCGGGAGGCAGCACAGGAGATCCTTGAGCGACGCAGTCGCCGACTCCGGCGAGTGCGCCGTGGAGAAAGTCTTGAAGAGCGCCCGCTGCAACCCCGCGTCCTTCTCGTAGACGATCGTGTTGCGCCCGCCGTCGATCAGCGTCTGCGCGTCGACGTAGCGGGTGAGCGGCGCGAATCCGCCGTCGAGCTTCAGCCCGTACGCCATGGCGATGGCGTCGGGATGGCACGGCACGGGAATGACGTCGTCGAGCGAGAACAACGTGGATTGCTCGGCGATCTTCCGCCGCACCTCGGTCAGCGTGAGGCGGTGCCGCGCGGGGTCGTACCCGTCGACGCGCCCCGCCTCCTGCACCGGCTGGAAGGTCACGCCGCGGACGCACGGGCGCGTGACGGCGAAGTCCAGGATGCGACCGATCTCATGGTCGTTCAGGCCCTTCTTCAGCGTGACCACCAGCGTCGTGGAGATGCCGCGCGCGTCGAGGCGGTCCAGCGCGCGCATGCGGACGGCGCGGAGGTCGGCGCCGCGCAGCTCCATCAGCGCGTCCTTCTCGAACGCGTCGAACTGGAGATAAACCTCGAAGCCGCTCCGGTAGCCGGCGAGACGGTCGACGAACGCGTCGTCGTCGGCGATGCGCAGGCCGTTGGTGTTCACCATCAGGTGCTTGATGGGCCGGCGCTTCGCCGCGTCGAGCAGTTCGAAGAACTGAGGATGCAGCGTCGGCTCGCCGCCGGAGAGCTGCACGACGTCGGGCTCGCGCTCGTTGGCGACGATCAGGTCGTACAGCGCCTCCACCTCGGCCACGCTCAGAAACCCCGGCCGGTGCGGCCCGCTTCCGGCGTAGCAGACCGGACAGGCGAGGTTGCACGCGTCGGTCACCTCGACGAGCGTCAGGCAGGAGTGCTGCTCGTGGTCGGGGCAGATGCCGCAGTCGTACGGGCAGCCCCACCGCGTCTCGGTGTTGAAGCGGTTCGGCATCTCCGACGGTTTGAGGAACACCTCGCGCGCGCGGCGCCAGTACGCCGCGTCGTCGGCGACCAGCACGCGCTCGGCGCCGTGCTCGGGACAGCGCTTCAGCAGGAACACGCGCCCGTCTTCGATCACGTGCTTGCCGTCGACCTTGCGGAAGCACGTCGCGCACAACGAGACGGCGGCGTCATAGAACAGGTACGGCCGCGTTCGATCAGCCATGCGCGACGCTCCTTCGAGGGAGAAGCGTAGAGATTCCCTCGCGCGCCCACCAAAGCCCCGCGGCGGCGGCGATCTGCACGCCGCCGAGACCGGCGTAGAAGCCGGCGCCCGGCTTGAGGAAGTCGGAGAGAAGCCGCCAGCCGCAGTAAAGCGCAAGGTACTCGCGGAAGAGCGCGCCGGGCGGGCGGAGGAGGCGGCGACGGACGACGAACAGCGCCGTCAGGCACGCCATGACCGCGATTTCGTAGAGCGGGAGCGGATGCCGCGGCACGCCGTCGCCGAGATCCATCCCCCAGGGA
>DASPNK010000684.1:0-3541 GCA_035626575.1 Planctomycetota bacterium
GCAGGCGCGCGGCTACGAAGAGTGCGTGCGCACGGTGAACCTCGGCTTCTCCGGCTCGGCGCACCTGGAGCTGGAAATGACGCCCATCCCCGGCGAGCAGGAGCCCGAACGTCGCATGCGCCAGGGCGTCTATTACGACCACGAAGGCAACCGCCGCGTCTACTGGTACGAAGAGGAGTGAGCGGCATGACGCGCGTCGTCGTGCTCGTCGCGCTCCTCGCCGTGGGCGTCGGAATCGCCGTCCGCTACGTGAACGGCCTCTTCGCCGACAAACAGCGCGACCTCGCCCGCGCCGAGAGCGGCGACCTCGCGCGACCCGACGTCGCGCCCTCGAAACCGCCCGCGTCCCCGCCCCTCCGGCGCTCGTTCCGTCGCGAGGACGAAGTGCTCGTGGTCGAAGAGGCGTCGACGTTCGCGCCGCGCTCCGCGACCGATACGCGGCCGGCCGCGCGGCGTCGCGTGCTGACGCTCGCCGGCGACGGCCTTCTGACGCGCCGGCCCTTCCGCGCCGACGAACCGGGCCCCCTCGTCACGGCCCTGGTCGACCGCGCCGACGTCGACGCGCTCCTCCGGGCCGCGCGCGCCGCGCCGGCCGTCGAGGGCGGCGCGACCCACGTCGTACGGACCGTCTTCGACGGCCGCGTCGACGAGCGCGCCGTCGCCGCCGCGCCGCCGGCCGTGCTCGGCGCCGTCGGCCGCTCCCTCGACCGCTCGGCCTGGCCGGCGCAGGCCTTCCTCCGCCTCGCGCAGGTCGAGGGCGACGACGCCGCCGCGACCGCGATCCCATGGCCCCTCGGCCGACGCGCGCCCGCGCCGTTCCTCGCCGGCGCCCCCGTCGAGCTCGAGCGCGGCCGCGCGCGCGAGTGGGTTGCGGCGATGAAGCCGGGCGCCGTCTGGACCCACGCCGACGGCCTGTTCCGCGTCGACGCCTTCGACCCGCTGCCGCCTCCCTGACGCGGCCGCCCTTGCGCAGGACCGGCCGCCGGCGCCACAACGGCGCGGCATGGGCCGCTACGACGGACTCCTGAGCGTTCTCGGCGCCGTCGCCTGCGCGACGGTGCTGGCGATCGCCGTGCGCCTCGAGCCCGACCCGCGCGGCGTCGGAACTCACGAGGGTCTCGGCCTGGCGCCGTGCGGGTTCCTGCAACGCACCGGCAAGCCGTGCCTCTCCTGCGGCATGACGACCGCGTTCGCCAACATGGCGCGCGGCCGCGTGGGCGCCGCCCTCGACGCGAACCCGTACGGCGTCCTGCTGTTCCTCGCGACCTGCGCCGGGCCCTTCTGGTGCCTCGCGTCGCTGCGGCGGCGGCAGTCTCCCCTGCGCTTCCTGAGCCATCCCGCCGCGCGCATCGTCGCGCCGGTCGCCGCGCTGCTCCTCCTCCTGAATTGGGGCTGGATGATCCTCCGCGCGGCGCCTCCGGATCGCTGACGCGGCCCGGGGCGCGCGCCGTCAGGGTCGCGGGTCGCTCGGCGCGCCCGACGGCGATGCGCGGTCGTCCTCGCCGCCGCCGTCGCCGGCCCCGGAGTCCTCCGCCTCGTCGTCGAGATCCTCGTCCTCCTCGTCGTCGCCGTCGACGGGCGCGCCCTTGTCCCCGCGCAGGATGCGCAGGTACGAGCGATAGCGGTCGAGCGACGCCTTCCCCTGCACCACCGCGGTCTTCACCGCGCACTCGGGCTCGTGATCGTGCGTGCAGGAGTTGAAGCGGCACGCGTCGACGAACGGCGCGAGGTCGCGGAAGAACACGGCGAGGTCGGCGGGATCGAGCCCGGCGACGGCGAACGACCGCATGCCCGGCGTGTCCACGTACCAACCGCCGCCGGCCAGCGGGTGGAACGTCGATTTCACCGTGGTGTGGACGCCTTTCCCCCAGCGGTCGGAGATCGGCGCGGTCTTCACCTGCAGCGTCGGATCGATCGCGTTCAGGAGCGACGATTTTCCGACGCCCGACGGCCCGGCCGCCGCCGTAATCCGCCCGCGCAGCCGCTCGCGCAGCACGTCGACGCCTTCTCCGGTCGTCGTCGACGTCGCGAGCGCGAGGTACCCCATGCCGCGATACACGGCCAGCCGCTCCTCGAGCGCCGCGCGGTCCTCGACCAGGTCGATCTTGTTGATGACGACGACCGGCTCGAAGCGCGCGCGCTCCGCCGCGACGATCAGGCGATCGGACAGGCGCGGCCGGAACCGCGGCCACGCCGCCGACCCGACGACGAGCACCTGGTCGACGTTGGCGACGATCACCTGCTCCTTGCCGCCGCGCAGGCGCGAAAGCCAGCCGCGCCGCGGAAGGACCTCGACGATGCGCGAGCGGCCGCGTTCGGTCTCCACCCTGACGCGGTCGCCCGCCGCGACGGGCCGCGTGAACTCCGACTCCTCGCGGAAGAGCGACGGCGCGAGGTCGCAGCGTTCGCTCGAGCCGTCGGGAAAGTGCACCACGGCGTGCCGGACGCTGAGGGCCGTGGTCAACCCTTCGCGAAGCGCGCCGCGGCCGGCGCCGCCGCCCTTCCGCCCGCGCGGCCCCTCGCGGCCCGGCCGGCCGCGCCCGCGCATCATCGCTCGGGCGTCGCCCGACGACGCTCAGTGATGATGGTCATGTCCGAGATGCAGCAGCACCAGCACGCCGAAGGCGATCAGCCCCACGCCGGAGGCGAGGATCACCTTCGCCTCGAAGCGCGGCGACGTCAGCCGCGCGAGGAAGGTCGCGCTGCGCCGGATCAGCGCGAGGATCACGTAGGTCGTGATCGCGGCGGCGAGCGCGTAGGCGCCGTAGACCACGCCGCCGGAGACCGGCGAACCGGACTCGACCGTCACCACCGCGGCGGTGACGTTGCTGAAGCACGGCAGGCTGACGCTGGCGAATCCGAGCGCGAAGACGCCCAGGGACTTCCCGTACCGCGCCGCGGCGGACGGCTTGTGCTCTGCGTGCGGGCACGACGCGTCGCCGCCGCCGGCGTCGGGCAGGCACGCGCCGTGGACGTGGCCCGCGTGCGAGAGCCGCGTGCGGAGGACCATCACGAGGCCGAGCCCGATCAGCAAAACGCCGAAGGCGTTCTCGACCGCCTCGCCGCCGGAGCCGCCCATCCACTCCACGAACGCCGTCGCAAGGTCGCGCAGCTTGCCGCCGCCCGCGCCGACCGCGACCCCGAGCGCGACCCCCGCCAGCACGAGGCCCGCGCCGTACCAGCCCGCGATCTTCTCCGCCGACCCGCGCCGCATGAGCGGCACGAGCACCGGCCACGAGTGATGGCAGGGCACGAGCGCGTGCAGCACCCCCGCCCAGAGCGCGGCGGCGAGCGCGGTGAAATCCACGTGAGGCATGGCGTCGAAGGGGGCGCGAACTTACCCCGGGCCCGCCTTGTTTCAAAGCGATTGCATCTCGCGGCCGGCCCCCGGCGCGCCGCCACGAAGGCCCGCGCCCGCCCCCGGAACGCGGGCTTTTCCAAGGCGCGCCCCGCGCTCCGTGCGCTTCCGACGGCGCCGGGCCGCTGGTAGCGTCGCCGCGATGCCCGCCTCCCGGAAGACGCGCGTCGCGGGCGCGCGCCG
>DASPNK010000685.1:0-4987 GCA_035626575.1 Planctomycetota bacterium
CGCCAAGGCGAAGGGTGCCGGCTTCGTCCTCGCCTCCACCTCGGAGGTCTACGGCGATCCGCTGGAGCATCCGCAGCGGGAGACCTACTGGGGCAACGTCAATCCCATCGGCCCGCGCGGGGTCTATGACGAGGCCAAGCGGTTTGCCGAGGCGCTGACGCTCGCCTACCACCGCTATCACGGGGTGAACACGAAGATCGTGCGCATCTTCAACACCTACGGCCCGCGCATGCGCCTCAACGACGGGCGCGTGCTGCCCGCCTTCATGGGCCAGGCTCTGCGCGGCGAGGACTTGACCGCGTTCGGCGACGGCTCGCAGACGCGCTCGTTCTGCTACGTGAGCGATCTGGTCGACGGCATCTACCGGCTGCTGATGAGCGGAGAGCACGACCCGGTGAACATCGGCAACCCCGCCGAGCTGACCATCCTCCAATTCGCGCAGGAGGTGCTCGCGGTCACGGGCGCGACGTCGAAGATCGTCTTCAAGCCGCTCCCCGTCGACGACCCCAAGGTGCGGAAGCCCGACATCACCCGCGCGCGCACCCTCCTCGGGTGGGAGCCGCGCGTGCCGCTCCGCGAAGGTCTGAAGAAGACGCTCGACTACTTCCGCCCGCTCGCGCGCTGACCGTCCCGGTGCGTCGGCGGCCCGGCGCGTCTCTGGACGCCGCGCCCGGCGTCAGGCCATGATGTCCGGTCATGGAACCGCCCGACGGACTCGTGCGCGTCCTCGTCCTCGGCGGAGGCTTCTCCGGCGCGGCGACGGCGACGCGGCTCGTCCGCGCGAGCGGGCGCCTCGTCGTCGAAGTGATCGACCCCGCTTCCGAGACCGGTCGCGGACCCGCCTACGGGACGTCGTCGCCGCGGCGCCTGCTGAACGTTCACGCCGGCGCGATGTCGGCGTTCGCCGAGTTTCCGGACGACTTCGTCGACTGGCGCCGCGGGCGGGATCCGGACGCGACCGCCGAGGACTACGCGCGCCGCGGCGACTACGGCGCGTACGTCGAGGACCGTTTCCGCGCCGCCGTCGCGACGTCGGGCGGGCGGCTCCGTCGCGTCCATGCGACGGCGCGCGCCGCGCGGCGCCTCGCCGGGGGCGGGGTCGCCGTCGACATCGACGGCCGCGAGTTGCGCGCGGACGCGCTCGTGCTCGCCCTCGGGACGCCGGGGCACGCCGTCCCGGACGGCTGGCCTTCCGACGCCGCGGGCCGCGATCCGCGTTTCGTCGAGGACCCTCGCCGCCGGGAGTTCTCCCGGTCGGATCCGCTCGACCTCGTCCTGATCGTCGGGACCGGCCTGACGGCGGTCGACGTCGTCGCCGACGTCTGCGCGACGTCGCCGACGGGGCGCGTGATCGCGGTTTCGCGGCGCGGGCTGCTTCCGCTCGCGCACGTGACGCCGGCGCCGCCGCCCTCCCGCACGCTCGACGCGTCGCGGTTGATCGGCCTGCCGCCGCTCTCCGTCGTCCGCGAGGTTCGGACCGCCGCGCGGTCCGCGTGCGACTGGCGCTCGACGATCGCGGCGCTGCGCCCCGCGACCGACGCGATCTGGAGCGGATGGACCGAAGACGCGCGCCGTCGCTTCCTGCGCCACGCGCTGCCTTATTGGAACGTCCACCGGCACCGCGCCGCCCCGGAGGCCGCGGCGACGGTCGAGCGCCTTCGTCGCGAAGGGCGCTTCACGGTGATCGCCGGGCGCGTCGCCGCGATCGACGGCGCCGGCCGGGAAGGCCCCCTGCGAGCGACGGTGTCCGGGCGCGACGGCGAAACGCTCGACCTCGCGCCCACGCTCTGCGTGAACGGCGCCGGGCCCGACTACGACGTCTCGCGTTCGGGCTCTCCGCTTCTCGAGAGCCTGCTCGCGTCGGGCGCCGCGCGGCCGGGCCCGCTCGGCTCCGGACTCGACGTCGACGCGCACGGCGCGCTGGTCGACGCGGCGGGAGCCGCGTCGGAAGACGTCTTCGTCGTCGGCGCCCTGAGGATGGGCCGCGCGTTCGAAACGACGGCGGCGCCGGATCTTCGACGGCAGGCCGCCGAAGTCGCCGCGCGGATCGCGACGCGCGCCGATGCGCGTTTTTCGGAAGTTCGAGCGGCGCTTCGCGACGGAGCGAAAGGCCCGTCGGGCGCTTGTCGAACGGCCCGCGACGGCGCACCTTAGGGCGCGCGCCGCCGGGGTCGCAGCGCCGCGGGCGCCGCGCCGGTCGTGCGCGCGTCGCCGTGCGCCGCGACGACGGGCCTGCGTTCATCTTTTCCCGCCTCGACGCCGATGAGTCCGTCGGCCGGCAGGCGGAGGGATCCTCGGACCTATGTGCGGAATCGTGGGTTGCGTCGCGCGGCGCGCGCCGGTCGTCGGCGTCCTCGTCGGCGGCCTGAAACGGCTCGAATACCGGGGGTACGACTCCGCCGGCGTCGCCGTGCTCCAGGACGGCGACATCAAGGTCGTCCGCGAAGTCGGAAAGCTCCGGCGGCTCGAGGACGCGCTCGGCGGCGCCGAGTTGGTCGGGCGCACCGGCGTCGGCCACACGCGCTGGGCGACTCACGGCAAGCCGAGCGAGCTGAACGCCCACCCGCACCGAGGCGGCAAGGGCGACGTCGTCGCCGTCCACAACGGCATCATCGAAAACTACCGGGAGCTGCGCGACCGCCTGCTCGAGCGCGGTCACGTCTTCCGCTCGGAGACCGACAGCGAGGTCATCCCGCACCTCGTGGAGGAGTACGACCAGGGCGACTTTTTCGAGGCGGTGCGTCTCGCCCTGAACGACCTCGAAGGGTCGTTCGCCGTCGCGTTCATCCACCGCCGCCATCCCGACATGGTGATCGGCGCGCGCAAGGACAGCCCGCTGATCGTCGGCCTCGCCGAAGATCGGAACTTTCTCGCCAGCGACGTGGCCGCGGTGCTCGAGTCGACCAAACGCGTCATCCACCTCGAAGAGGGCGACGTCGCGGTGCTGACGCCGGGGTCGGTGGAGATCCGCCGCCTCGACGGGTCGAAGGCGGAGCGTCCCGTGGCGACCGTGACGTGGGACCTCGCCCAGGCGGAGAAGGGCGGGTACGACCACTACATGCTCAAGGAGATCCACGAGCAGCCCACCGTGGTCTCCGACGGGCTCCTCGGCCGGATCGACGGCGACGCGGGCGAGGTGACGCTCGAGGGCCTCAACCTCACCGACGAGCAGCTCCGCCGCTTCAACCGCGTGGTCGTCCTCGCCTGCGGCACCTCGTGGCACGCCGGGCTCGTCGGCAAGTTCTTCATCGAAAAGCTGGCGCGCGTCCCGGTCGAGGTCGACTACGCCTCGGAGTTCCGCTACCGCGACCCGGTGATGGACGAGCGCAGCCTCGTGATCGCCGTCAGCCAGTCGGGCGAGACGGCCGACACGCTCGCCGCCGTGCGCCGCGCGCGCGTCGACTTCAACGCGCGGACGATCGGCGTCTGCAACGTGCAGGGTTCGTCGATCGCGCGCGAATGCACCGGCCTGGTGATGACCCACGCCGGCCCCGAAATCGGCGTCGCCTCGACCAAGGCCTTCATGGGCCAGCTCGTGGCGCTGCAGCTGCTCGCGCTCAAGCTCGGGCGCGCGCGGGGCGCCGTGTCGTCGGAAGAGGCGCGGCGGCTGGTCGACCAGCTGCGCCGGCTGCCGCAGTTCGTGGCGCGCGCGCTCGGCGTCTCCGACCGCGTGCGCGAACTGGCCGAGCGCTACCACGGCGCGCGGGACGTCCTCTTCCTCGGTCGCGGCGTCTGCTATCCGGTCGCCCTCGAAGGGGCGCTGAAGCTGAAGGAGATCTCGTACATCCACGCCGAGGGGTATCCCGCCGGCGAGATGAAGCACGGCCCCATCGCGCTGGTCGACGAAGACCTGCCGGTGGTGGTCGTCGCCGTGCGCGGACCGACCTACGACAAGGTCGCCGGCAACGTCGAGGAGGCGCGCGCGCGCGGCGGGCGCATCATCGCGGTGGTCAACGAAGGCGACGACCGCGTGGCGCGCCTCGCCGAGGCGACCGTCGTGGTGCCCGAGGTCGACGCGCTTCTGGCGCCGATGGTCGCGGTCGTGCCGCTGCAGCTGCTCGCCTACTGGATCGCGCGCCGCCGGGGATGCGACGTCGATCAGCCCCGGAACCTCGCGAAGAGCGTGACCGTCGAATGAGACGTTTATGAACGACGCCCTGACCGGCTCGGCACAAGAGCTCCTGAAGAAGATCGAGGACCGCACGGCGCGCGTCGGCGTGATCGGCCTCGGCTACGTCGGGCTGCCGCTCGCCCTCGAGTTCGCGCGCGCGGGATACCGCGTCGTCGGCTTCGACGTCGACCCCCGCAAGATCGACGCCGTCAACCGCGGCGAGAGCTACGTGGGCGACGTGAAGTCGGAGGAGCTGGCGCCCCACGTGAAGGAAGGGCGGTTGCGCGCAGAGGCGCCCGGCGACGCGCTGGGGGAGTGCGACTGCATCTCCATCTGCGTGCCTACGCCGCTGCGGAAGAGCCGCGATCCCGACGTCTCCTACATCGTGAGCTCGACGGCGGAGATCGCGAAGCGCGCCCGCAAGGGCCAGCTCATCACGCTGGAGAGCACGACGTACCCGGGAACCACGACGGAAATCATCCTGCCGCCCATGGAGGCGCGCGGGCTGAAGCCCGGCGTCGACTTCTTCCTCGCCTTCTCGCCGGAGCGCGTCGATCCCGGCAACGAGCGCTTCAAGACGAAGAACACGCCGAAGGTGATCGGCGGCCTGACGCCGGCCTGCAACCGCCTCGTCGGCGCGCTCTACGCGAAGGCCGTCGACCGCGTGGTGCCGGTGTCGAGCCCGGCCGCGGCCGAAATGGTGAAGCTCCTCGAGAACACGTTCCGCAGCGTGAACATCGGCCTCGTGAACGAGATGGCCGTCATGTGCCGGAAGCTCGGCTGCGACGTGTGGGAGGTGATCGAAGCGGCGGCGACCAAGCCCTTCGGCTTCATGCCGTTCTTCCCGGGGCCCGGCCTCGGCGGCCACTGCATCCC
>DASPNK010000686.1:0-3478 GCA_035626575.1 Planctomycetota bacterium
TTCGTGGTCGTGCCGCCCAACATGGCGCGCGTGCTCGTGCTGTTCGGGCGCTACGTCGGCACCGTGCGCCGCACCGGGTTCTTCTTCGTCAACCCGTTCATGTCGAAGCAGAAGGTGTCCTGCCGCGCCCGCAACCTGAACGGGCCGAAGCTGAAGGTCAACGACCTCGCGGGCAACCCCATCGAGATCGCCGCGGTCGTGGTGTGGCGCGTGACCGACACCGCGCGCGCCGTGTTCGACGTCGACGCCTTCGAGAACTACGTCGAGGTGCAGAGCGAGTCGGCGCTGCGGCTGGTCGCAAGCCGCCATCCGTATGACGACGACCACGCCGGTGCGGTGAAGACCACCCTGCGCGGAAGCTCCGACGAGGTCTCCCGCGAGTTGTCGATCGAGCTGCAGGAGCGGCTCGCGCTGGCGGGCGTCGAGGTCATCGAGGCGCGTCTGTCCCACCTCGCCTACGCGGCGGAGATCGCCGCCGCGATGCTCCAGCGGCAGCAGGCGGGCGCGATCATCACCGCGCGACGGATGATCGTCGAAGGCGCCGTCGGGATGGTCGAGGACGCGCTCGAGCAGCTCGGTCGCAAGCAGATCGTCGAGCTCGACCAGGAGCGCCGCGCGACCATGGTCAACAATCTGCTCGTGGTGTTGTGCGGCCACAGCGGCGCCACGCCCGTGCTGAACACCGGCACGCTCTACGCCTGAGCGCTCGATGACGAAGGGCGGAAAATCGCGCGACGAGCCCGAGGAGGCGCCCGACCGCAAGGCGTTCCTCCTCCGGCTCCCGTCGGAGCTGATGGAGGACCTGCGCGCGTGGGCCGCGCAGGATCTCCGCTCCCTCAACGGCCACATCGAGTGGCTCCTCCGCGAGGCTCTGAAGCGCCGCAAGTCGGCGAAGCCGTAGCGCGGCGCCGGGGCCTCCGGACAGGACCGCAGCGGCCCGCGGTCGGAGCGGAGCGAAGGGACGGCCCTGCTGCGTCGGTTTGCCGCCGAGCCGAGTCGGCGGCATGCCGACGATGCGGGCGCGTCCTCTGGGCTTCGCCCCCTCGGCAGGCGCTCCGCGGTCCTCGTCGGGCACGGCACAGGATCGATTCGCGACGTGCGACGCATGGACCGCAGCGGCCCGCGCCCGGAGCGGAGCGGAGGGACGGCCCTGCTGCGTCGGTCTGCGGCCTTGACGGGGCGGCCGGCCTCCCGGCGGCGCGACGCGGAGCGCACACCGCTAAACTCTCGACCGTCATGCGTGCGCTGAGTCGGGAGAACGGCGTCGTCGGGGTCGTCGAGCGGGAGATTCCGCGGCGGCCGGGCGAAGCGCTCGTGCGCGTCCGGCTGTCCGGCGTCTGCAACACCGATCTCGAGATCGCGCGCGGCTACGCTGACTTCACAGGCACGCTGGGCCACGAGTTCGTCGGCGTGGTCGAAGAAGCTGCCGCCGCGCCGGAAACCGTGGGCCGCCGCGTCGTCGGCGAGATCAACGTCGGCTGCGGCGCGTGCGCGCTCTGTCGGGGGGGCGACGCGCGGCACTGCCCGTCGCGCACCGTCCTCGGCATCGTCGGCCGCGACGGCGCGCACGCCGAATACGTCGCGCTTCCCGCGACCAACCTGCTGGTCGTCCCCGATTCCGTCGCCGACGAAACCGCGGTGTTCGCCGAGCCGCTCGCCGCCGCGCTGGGGATGTCGGAGCGCGTCGACTTCGGCCGCGGTCGCCGCGTCGCCGTCGTCGGCGACGGCAAGCTCGGCATCCTCTGCGCGTGGGCCGCTCAGAACGCGGGCGCCGACGTCCTGCTTCTCGGGCGCCACGCGTCGAAGCTCGAGCGCGCCGCCCGGCTCGGCGTGCGCGGGGAGACGTCGGACGACGCGGGGCGCCTCCGCCGCGCCTTCGACGTCGTCGTCGAAGCGTCGGGCGCCGAATCGGGCTTCGCGCTCGCGACGACGCTGGCGCGCCCTCGCGGGACGATCGTGCTCAAGTCGACCTTCCACGGCGCGCCGACGTGGGAGGCGTGGAAGGTGGTCGTCGACGAGCTGTCCGTCGTCGGCTCCCGTTGCGGCCGCCTCGGGCCGGCGCTCGACGTCCTCGCCTCCGGCGCCCTCGACGTCGCCTCGCTGATCGACGACGTCGTCCCTCTCGGCGACGCTCCGCGCGCGCTCGCCCGCGCCGCGGAGCGCGGCGTGCTCAAGGTGCTGTTGCGCGCGCCCGCGCCCTGATCGGCGTTGGACGCGCCGTTTCATCCGACGCATGCCGTAGCAGCGCCGCCCGAGCGACTACGGCGCCGTGAACACCCGCGCCGCGAAGGGCCGTTCGATCGGGCCGGCGTCGGCGAAGGCGCGGCCTTCGACGATCAGCGCGATCGGCGCGCCGGCGTTCGCCGGCACAGCGAGGGCGATCGTCGCCGGGCCGTCGAGCGGATGAAGCAACTCGGCGGCGCCGACCACGACGCGGAGCCGCGTCAGAGTCGCGCCCGGCGGGCAGCGCACCTTGACCCAGCCGCGCACCGCCGCGCCGTCGCGGCGGACGTCTTCGAGCAGCGGCAGCGGGCCGTTGGAGTGGATCAGGTCGCCACCCGGCAGCTCGAGGGTGACCAGCGGATGCGCCGTCGACGGCACGAGCGTCGGGCCGCGCTCGTTGGTGACGACGACGCGGCGCGCCGGGTCGCGGACCAGTTCGGCGACGAACGCCGCGGGCGCGGCCAGGACCTCGTCGGCCGCGCGGACCGTCCAGGTCGCGTCGGCGCGGCGGGAGATTCCGAGCGCCGCGTCCTTCGCGGCTCGGGCGACGGCGTTCGGGGCGCCCACGTCCGACGCCTCGACGATGCGCGAGCCCGGAGGCGCCTCGTCGGGCGGCAGCAGAAAAGTCATGAAGAGCCCGCGCGCGAGGTCGGTCCGGCGCCGGAAGCGCGCCGCGCCCCGGAAGGGCGACGCCCGCGCGACGAATGCGACGTTCGCGCCGAGCGGCGTCCACAGCTCGCCGCCGCCGTCGTGAGAGATCCACGCGGCGCCTTCCGTCGGCAGCCCCGCGTTCGGGCCGACCAGCGGCGGCGTCGCCCCGTCGACCGCGACGACCTCGGCGACGCCCTTGAGCGGCGCCTTCGTCACCTGGTCGCGGATCATGAAGTCGACCACCGCCGCGTCGAGCAGCTCGACGCGCTCGAGGATGAGCTTCGGATCGGCGGCGCCTTTCGGGACGACGCGGAGGAGACTTCCCGCCGGCGCCGACTCGGCGCCGGGCGCCGCGCCGCGGAGGGGGACCGCCGCGGCGAAGCGCCCGGGCGCGTACTCGAACTGCGACGCGAGGCCGTGGATCCGATCGTCGATGCGGATCCACGCGTCGGACGGGCCGCCCGGCGGCCGCGCGCCGCGCACGATCGCAAGCCGCGGCGAGCGCGCCGCGGGGATCTCGAACGTCCGCTCCGCGAGCAGCGGCGCCGCGGCCTCCTGCAGCAGGACGGGCGTCGGGCGCGACGCCGGCGCCTGCGCGGCGAGC
>DASPNK010000687.1:0-2332 GCA_035626575.1 Planctomycetota bacterium
ACGAGTCGGACCTCGCGTTGACGGAGTCCCACGGCTTCGTCGGCACGCCCTACTACATGGCGCCGGAGCAGATCCGCCGCGACCCGAACGTGCCGGTCGATCAGCGCGCCGACGTCTGGGGGCTCGGCGTCACGATGTACGAGACCCTCGCGCTGCGCCGCCCTTTCCAGGCGCAATCGGCGGAGGAACTCTTCGCCGAGATCCGCTACGCCGACCCGGAGCCGCTCCGCCGCCTCAACCCCGGCGTGTCGCGCGAGCTGGAGGCGGTGGTGCAGAAGGCGCTCGAGCGCGACCCCGCGCGCCGCTACCAGGACATGGCGGCGCTGGCGGCCGACCTGCAGGCCGCGCTCGAGGGGCGGCCGGTGACCGCACAGCCCGTCTCGGCCATCCAGCACATCGTGTCGACCGCGCGGCGGCACCGCGTGCCTACCGGAGTCGCGATCCTCGGCAGCTTCACGCTCGCGGCGTCGCTGATCGGCGTGTGGGCGCTCTTCAGCGGACCGTCCGCCGATCCGACGCGCGGCGGCTCGACCGCCTCCGGCGGCGGCGCGACGCCTTCGACGCCCGGCGACGTCGAAGCGCGCAACGGGCCGTCGCCGTCCCCCGAATCGCGTCCCCCGGCGGCGCCGCTGTCCGAGTCGGCGCCGGCGCCCCTCGCTCCGCCCGCCGCGCGGCTGCCGAAGGGCGTGGCGTTCGTGCTCCGCGTGTTCGAAGACCCGGCGAACCCGGCGCGCCCGAAGACGCAGGTGCTTCCCGCGCTGTGGTTCGGTCCCGATCCCGCCGCGGGGCCGGACGCGCGCGGCTCGGCGGTCTTTCCCCCCGACGCGGCCGAGACCCTCCCGCCCGGCTTCAACGAGCGCTTCCACGGCCAGCTGGTGTGGGTGCTGCCGGAGCCGTCCGCGCCGCTGGCGTTGAACGATCCGCGGACGTATGCGTCCGGCGCAGGCCGAAGCAGCAAGCTGGAGCGTCTCGCACCGGCCCTCGGCGCGGCGACCGTCGAAGCGATCAAGGCGTCCGACGCGTACGGGATGATCGCGCCGTCGGTCCGCAACCGGTGGATCGTCTACGAACTGCAGACGCCGGGCGGCGGCGACGGCGTGTCGCGCGCGGCGGCCGACGCGATGGAGATCAACAAACCGGTGAAGGCGAGCTTCATCTGCGCCGACCTCGACGCGGCGAACCCGCTCAGGCTCGAGGAGCTCTACTCCGACGCGGGCAATCTCGTGCGCGCGCGGCTCGGCGGCTACAAGTCGAATTTCTCTCCGGCGGTCCGCGACGCGAGCGGCGTGGTGCTCGACAAGGATTCCGCGGTGCTGGGCTACATGCACCGCGGGTTCTTCACGCCCGTCGGCGACCTCGCGCCGGCGCGCTGACGACGCGCGCCCGGGCCGCCGCGAGGCGGGGATTCGGCGTCAGCGCCCGCGCCCCGGCGCCTTCGCGGCGGCCGCAAGCGCCCGTTTCAACCGCGCGAGGTACGGCGCGAAGCGCTTCCCGGGGCAGTTCGTGGCGCCGCGGACGCCGGGCCAGTCCTTGATCTGATGATGGGTGTACACCCGGCGGTCGGGGATGCCGTACTCCGCGCACAGCCAGAGGACGAGATCTTCGAGCGCCTCGGTCTGCTTCGCGGTCGGGTCGGTCTTCTCGAAGTTGCCGATGAGCGCGACGCCGACGTTGTGCTCGTTCGCCTCGTTGGAGCCCGCGTGCGCGCCCTTGAGGTGGAGCGGCCGGCCTTCCCAGATGCGGCCCGCCTTGTCGATCACGAAGTGATAGCCGACGTCCGCCCAGCCGCGGGCCTGGTGCCCGTTCTGGTAGGCCTGCATCTGCCGCAGGTTGTCCTGGTAGTCGGCGCCCGGGATCTTCTTGTCCGCGGTGTGATGGATCGTGACCAGCGTCGGCTTGCCCATCGCCTCGGTTTCACGGCGGTTCGGCGGACGCGCGCCCCACGTCGAGCGGCCGTGGATCTGCGGCGGCTTGAGGCCGCGCCCGGGCGGACGACCGGCGGTCGCCGGCGTCGGCGCCGCGGCCGGGGCGGGGGACGGCGCGCGGGGGGCCGCGGCGGCGCCCGCCAGCGCCCGGTCGATCTCGGCGAACCCGTCGACGCCGCGGTCCTTGATCGCGTCGCGGTGCGCGCGCGCCGAAGCGGCGTCGCCCATCGAAACCTCGGTGCGCGCGAGGGCGACCAGCGCCCGATCGCGGAGCGCGTCGGACGATGCGGCGCGCCACGCTTCGGTGTAGCGCCCCTTCGCGGTCTGCGGCGAGCCGCGTTGGTCGGCCGCGCGGCCGAGCCCCATGTAGGCGCGATAGCGGGCCGCGGGATCCAGGCCCTTGTTGA
>DASPNK010000688.1:0-3332 GCA_035626575.1 Planctomycetota bacterium
GGACTGGGCCGCGGCGCTGCGCATCCCGGACGTGAAGCTCCACCTTTACGGCAAGTCGGAGGCGCGACCGGGGCGGAAGATGGGGCACCTCGCCGCCGCCGGCGCGACGCCGGAAGACGCGCGCGCGAAGGTGGTCGCGGCGCGCGCCGCCCTCGTCGCGCGCCGCTGACGCGGCGCGTCAGGGCTTTTTCGACGCAGCCTCCCGCTTCGGCGCCTTCCCGGCGCGACGCGCCATCGGCGCACGGTCGAATTCGTTGATCCATATCGAGACGAGGCCGCAGCCGAGACATCCCGCGTATTGAAGCGGATGGCCCGCCCCGTCCCGAGCGTCGAACGCCGACGTCGGCCTGAAGTACATCGCGGGGCCTTCCGCAGCCACGGTTTCGCCGCCGCACCCCGGACACTTCCGCTTCATCGTGGTCCCGCCTTTCAGGCGACGCGCGGTCCGAACGCCGCCGCCAGGGCGAGCCCGACGGCCGCGACGAAAGCCGCGGCGAGCCCGCCGACCAGGAACGGCCTCGGCCCGAGGCTTTTCAAACCGGCGAACCTCGTCTGCGCGCCGGCCGCCGCCATCGCGGCCGCCAGCAGCGCGGTCGACCACGCGTCGCCCAGCATTCGGACGACGGCCTTCCAATTCGCGGCTTCGAACAGGCCGAGCGCGTTCCGCCCCGCGGCGAGGTCCGCCTCGCCCCACGACCGCAGCGCCGCCGCGGCGAGGAAGCCGAAGACGAACAGCGGGACCAGCTGCAGCACGCGGGTCTTTTTCCCTGCCGCGCCGTTCCGCTTCGCGTGGCGCCAGGCGAGGTACGGGACCACGGCGACGAGGCAGAAGTTTCGAAGCAACTTGGTCACCACCGCGACCCGCACCGTCCCCGGCGCGTCGAACAGGCTGCCGTAGATCGTCGCGGCGCCCGCGACCTGGCTCGTGTCGTGCACCGCGACGCCGAGAAAGACGCCCGCCGACCCCGGCGCGTCGGCGAACAGCAAATGGGCGATCCACGGGTGAAGGAACATGGCCAGCAGGCCGAACAGCGTCACGTTCGCCACCGTGCACGCCGTCTCGCGCTCCTCGGCGTCGATCACCGGCGCCGTGGCGAGCGCGGCGCTCACGCCGCAGATCGACGTCGACGCCGCGGCCAGCACGCCGAGGCGGTCGCCGACTCCGAGGCGCCGCGCCGCCCACGGCACCACGAAGAGCCCGGCGAGCACGACGCCGAGGACCGCGGGCACGGCCGACGCGCCCAGCGAAAACGCCTCCGTTACCGAGAGCTTCACGCCGAGGAGGATGATGCCGAGACGGAGCAGCTTCTTCGCCGCGAAGTCGAGTCCGGGCGACATCGACTTCGGGAGCGCGACGACGTTGCCGACGACGAGGCCGACCAGGATGGCGGCCGTCACCGGCGAGACCGGGCTTCCCTTCGACGTCGCGGGGGCGATCCCCTGCGCGCGGAGCACGGCGTCGCCCGCGTAGCGCGCGAGCATCAGCGACGCCGCGGCGATCGCCGCGACGAGAGCGAGCCCGGGAAGCAGCCGAAGGACCTCGCCGGCGCGAACGCCGAGCAGGTGCTTTTCGGCCCACGTAAGAGGTCGCGGAGCGGCGGCGGCGCGGGCGTCGGACATGGGCGCCGACGGTAGCCGTCGCCGCCGGCGCTTTCGAACCGCGCGCCCTCGGGACGACGCTCCGCGGTCCTCGCGCGGCACGTCGGCGCCGATTCCACGCGCCGCGGTGCAAGGCGAAGGACCGCGGAGGCCCGCGCGCGGCGCGCAGCGACGCGACGGCCCCGCATCGTCGACTTGCCGCGGACGACTGCGAGCCGGAAGTCGCGCGCGGCGCGGTCACACATCGGTCGCCGATCGACGATGCGGGCGCGTCCTCGGGGCTGCGCCCCCTCGGCGCGGCGCTCCGCGGTCCTCGCGCCGGCGCGAACCGGACCTTCACTTCCGGTCGACGTCGATCTCGGACAGGAGTGCGCGCGACGTCAGCGCGCCGCGGCGCGCCAGACTTCGAGCGCCGCGCGCAGCTCGCTTTCGGGCGCCTGCGGGTCGTCGAGCACCTTGCGACCGGAGACGTGATTGAGCGCGTCCACCGCGGCCGTGCGGGCGGCGAGGGACGGTCCCAGGACCAGCGCCTCCAGCGCGGCGAAGCGTTCGGGAGTCGGCCGGATGCGGTAGAGCGCGCAGGAGATCGCCGCCCCGACGGCGCCGCCCTCCGGCGCCTTCGCGGCGCTCAACGCCGCTTCGGCCTCCGGCCCTCCCAGTGCCCCGAGCGCCTCCGCGGCGGCGGTGCGCACCGTCGGATCGCGGTCGGCGAGCGCGGCGGCGGCGATCGCGATCGCCGCCGGGCCTCCGCGGCGAGCCGACGCCTCCACGGCGCGGGCTCGCACCGCGGAATGGTCGTCGGCGCGCAACTCGGCGAGGAGCGCGTCGGCCTCGGGGCCCGAGACGTTCCCGAGCACCTGCGCCATGCCGCCCCGCCAGGTCGCGCCCGCCGCCCCGCGCGCCTTCGGCAGCGCGTCGCGCAGGAACGACGCCGCTTCGGGGCCGAGCCGCGACAACATCGCGCGGGCCTGTTCCATGTAGAGGAACTGGAACCCGCCGAGCACCTCGACGTAGGCCGAGATGCGTCGATCGACCTCGGCGTCGTCCCCGCGCCGATACGGCGCGCCTTCGCCGGGCAGCCGCTTCCCGCCCGCCGCGAACTCCGTCCACCATGCGCGCGCCCGGGCGACCGCCGCCGCGCGGCGCGAGAGACCGCCGTCGGTGGCGAAGCCGAAATCTTCGCCCGAGAGATCCCGGAGGATGCGGTGCGCGTGTTCGTTCTCGTACGCCTTGCCGTCGAGCGCCGACAGGAGCGTCGGCACGCCGGCTCGGCTCCCGAGCTTGAGCAGCGCGCGGGCGGCGTGCACCGCGACCAGCCGGTCGCGGTCGTCGAGGGCGAGGAGCAGTTCGGGCAACGCCACGCGCGCGCCGAGCCGCTCCAGCGCGACGATCGCGGCGATCCGCTCGAGCGCGCGGCGGTCGACGCCGCCGAACGGGTTCTCCTCGAGGCGCACGCCGCCGGGCGCGGCCGGGTCGTCGAGCAGCACGAAGGCCGACTGGCTGCGGTCCTTCATCACGAGGCGCAGCACGTCGACGTCGCGGGCGTCGAGGACGCGTTGCGCGCGCTCGAGCTCCGGGAGCGCGGGGTCGAGGAGGGCCCGGACGCGGGCGTGGATCGGATGTTCGGCCGGCGCCGCGCCGGCGGGCCGCTCCGGCGCCGGCGCGAGGATGCCGTCGGGGCCGCCGAAGAGTCCGTCGCCGGGCGCGTTCGGATCGAACGTCGCCTCGTAGAG
>DASPNK010000689.1:0-2017 GCA_035626575.1 Planctomycetota bacterium
TCGCCAAGTCGTTCAACGCGACCGACAAGCCCGGCGACCCGAACGCGACCCTGAACGAGATCATGCGGAAGATCCGCCAGTTCCATCAGGACGGCGACCAGTACGTCGACGACGACCTCCGCAACTTCGCCGCGAAGGGCATGCTCGAACGGCTCGATCCGCACTCCACGTTCCTGACGCCGTCGGAGGCGACCGACTGGACGTTCGAGCTCAACCCGACGTACGCGGGCATCGGCGCGTACGTCAACATGGACGAGAACAACCGCATCTTCATCGCGCGGCCCATCTACTCCGGGCCCGCCTACCGCGCGGGCCTTCAGACCGGCGACCGCATCCTTTCGGTCGACGGCTGGGACACGCTCGACAAGGCGCAGCAGGAGATCATCGGGCGCCTGAAGGGCCCCCCCGGCACCACGGTGTCGCTGAAGATCCACCGCCGCGGCTGGAAGGAGCCCCGCGACTTCTCGATCGTGCGCGAGCAGGTGCAGATCCCGACCGTCCACGCCGACCTGCTGCCGGGCGGCGTCGGCTACGTCGTGCTCGACACGTTCGGCGGCGAGACGGCGCACGAGCTTGAGAATGCGCTCGAAGACCTCGACAAGCTCGGGGTGAAGGCCGTCATTCTCGACGTCCGCGACAACTCCGGCGGCTATCTCGCCGCCGCGAAGGAGATCGCCGGCCTGTTCATCGACGGCGACAAGGACATCGTCTACTGGGAGGGGCGCAACAAGAAGATCGCCCCGCGCATCACGTTGAAGTCGACGGCGCCCGAGAAGGTCCGCAAGTACCCCGTGATCGCCCTCGCCAACCGGTTCTCGGCGTCGGCGTCCGAGATCGTCGCGGGCGCCCTGCAGGACCACAAGCGCGCGACGGTCGTCGGCGAGCGCACCTTCGGCAAGGGCTCGGTGCAGAAGCTCATCCCGCTCGACACCGCGCCCGCGGAGCCGTTCCAGGACCTCAACAACGACGGCCAATGGACTCCCGGCGAGCCGTTCGTCGACGTCGACGGCGACGGCGTGCGCGACCCCGACGAGCCTTACACCGACGCGAACCAGAACCGTCGCTTCGACGCGGCGGAGCCGTTTCAGGACGGCAACGGCAACAAGAAGTACGACGGCGCGCCCGAGCTGAAGCTCACGGTCGGCCGCTACTACCTGCCGTCGGGGCGCAGCATCCACACCGAGCGCAACCGCGAAGGCAAGGTGCTCGAGCCGGGCGGCGTGAAGCCCGACGAGACCATCAGCGGGCGCGAGTTCGAGGGTTGGAAGAACGAGGAGTTCTTCCGCATCCTCGAGACGAAGAAGGTCGAGCAATACGTCAACGGCCTGGCCGACGGCAAGAAGGTCGATCTCGGCGCCCTCGCGGTCTCCGACGCGGGCGATCTCTCGCGGTACCCCGGGTTCGACCCCTTCTACGACGACCTGAAGACGCCCCTCGCGAAGGACGACGTCCGCCGCCTCGTGCGCGCCGAAGTCCGTAAGCGCGCCGCCGACCTCCGCGGCCGTCGGTACCTCAGCGACTTCATGGAGGACCTTCAGCTCCAGCGCGCCCTCTACCTCGCCGTGAAGGCGACGGGCGGCGATCTGAAGGACATCCCCGAGTACGCGTCGTTCGCCGACAAGGTCCCCCAGCCGGAGCCGGAGAAGCCCGAAGGCAAGGTCCTCGGCGCCGCCAAGTGATGCGCGCTTTGATTGCCAGGCTTTGAAAGCCAGGCTTTAAAAGCCGCGCTTTGGGCGCGGCTCGTTCCTAAAGCCGCGCTTTCGGCGCGGCTGCTTCTTGAAGCCGCGCTTTCGGTGCGGCTGTTTTTCGAGCCGCGCCTTCGGCGCGGCCGTCGCCCGGCGCCTTTGGCGCGGGGTTTTCTTCTCGCGGCGGGCGGCGGCGGCCGCGGTCAGAGCGCGGCGGCGACGAGCGCGCCGATCATCGCGACCGCGAGGATCGCGGCGAAGAACGCGTCGAACGCTCGCGCGCGGCGCTCCGCGGCGCGGGCCGCGCCGTCGGCCGGCGCGCCGTCGACCTC
>DASPNK010000690.1:0-13877 GCA_035626575.1 Planctomycetota bacterium
GCCTGCATGTGCCCGCGAGGTGTCGCGGGGCCGGACGGTTGGTTTGGACGCGACCTCTACGGCGAAGTCGCCGTCGTAGCTTCCATCGTGATCGGGGAGGATCCCGAACGCGCCAATCCGTTCGCCGTCGTGGCGGGGCGAGGCGACGTGCGCTGGGACTACCCCGTCGGATCATCCTGGCCGGCGTTGGTCCTCACTGCCGGAGGCACGGCGGAGGTCGTGGTCGAGAAGATGCCGCTCGTCGTAGGTCGCGTCGTCGGCGCCGACGGCGCCGCGATCGACGGCGCGGAGGTCGTCGTGACCGCGGCGCTTCCTCCGCCGTTCGGCGACGTTCGTGTCGGCGGGGCTACGTGCGGCGCCGACGGCGGCTTCCAGTGTCAGGTGAACCGCGACGGGAGGACGCTCGGGATCGAGCGCTTTCCGCCGCTGCGGCTCACCGTCGTGCACGGCGAGCGCTCGGCGGCCGCGACGCTGCCGCCGCGGGTTCGAGGAGAGCACGACGTCGGCGTGCTTCGCTTGAGCAACCGGATCGGAGACGTCGCCGAACACGCAGGCCCTCGGCACTTCGGAGGCGACGCGCCGCCGTCTCGCTGGTGCGAACGCCAAGCGCCTGAGTTCGCCTGGGCGGCGGAGCTCGACGCGAAGTTGAGATCGCCGCATCGACAGGACGAAGCGCCGGACACGCTGTCGGTGGACGAGAAGCACCCTGCCGGGGTCGACGTCGTCGTGTCGTCGTATGCCGCGGACGGGGAACCGGTGAGCGCCGACGTGACCCTTCGACGCGGAGAGCGGTCGGCGCGCCGGCTCGCTTGCGACGCGGCGATCCGCGTCCTGCCGGGTCCGCTCGAGATCGAGGCGCGACGCGGGGCGGTCGTGGCGCGGCGATGCGTCGAGGTCCGCGAGGCCGCCCGTTTTTCGCTCACGCTGCCTCCGACGCGCGTCGTCCACCTCGCGGACGACGACGCCAATCCCGAAGACTTCCTCGCATCGACGACCGCGACGGTCGACGGCGCTCATCTCTCGACGTGGTCGACCGACGTGTGGCCCGGCGTCTGCATCTCGACCGATGCGCCCGTCGACGCTCCGGTGACGTTCGTCGTCGATCGACTCGGCGACCGTTGCACCGTCACGGCGCCGCCCGGAGTCGACGTGGTCGAGGCGCCGAAGCGGCCGTTCGGACGGCTCCACGTCAAGGTCGACGCCTTCGCGTATGCCCGCCGTCTGCTGCTCGCGGTCGCGCGCGCGGACGATCCGGAACGGAGCGCGCGGACGTTCGGCGACTTCGAGATCCACGCCGGCGCCTGCGCGCCGTGGACGCCGATCGCGCTCGCGCCGGGCCGCTACCTCGTCGCGATGCTCGACGTCACGTGGTTGATGCGCGGCGGACCGGGGTCCGACTGCGGCGGCCTGATCGCGGTCCGGGAGGTCGTCGTTCGGGACGGCGAGACGGTCGAAGCGGCGTTCTGAGCCGCTTCGGTCTGAGATCGCGGTGCGCGGCGCGCCGCGCGCGTCAGCGCTTCCGCGTCGGCGGCGGCTTGCCGGCGCGGGCGGCCTCGTAGTGGGTCATCGCTTCGGGCATCAGCTCGTTGAGGCGCTTGATGCGGTTCTGCGGGTCGGGGTGCGTGGAGAGGAACTCCCACGAACGTTCGCCGCCGGTCGCCTGCACCATGCGCTCCCAGAAACGCGGCGCCTCGCGCGGGTCGTAGCCGGCGTCGGCCATGAGGAAGAGGCCGATTTCGTCGGCTTCGCTCTCGTGCTTGCGCGAGAAGGGGAGGAGCGCGCCGACCTGCACGCCGGCGCCGAGCGCGGGCGCGGCGGCGCGCGCAAGCTCGGGGCTCTTGCCCGAGATGATCTCGGCGATGATCGCCACGCCGTTCTGCGCGATCATCGTCTGCGTGACGCGTTCGCCGCCGTGGCGCGCGATGGCGTGGCCGACCTCGTGGCCCATGACGACGGCGACGCCCGCCTCGTCGCGGCACACGGGCATGATGCCTTCGTAGAACGCGACCTTCCCGCCCGGCAGGCAGAAGGCGTTGACGGTGTCCTCCGCGATCAGCCTGAACTCCCACTGGAAGTCGGGCCGGTTCGCCACCGCCGCGATGCGGCGGCCGGAGTTCTGCACCATCTGCGTCCACGCGGCGTTGGTGGACAGCCGCGATCCCGCGGTGACCTCCTGGAACGCCTCGACGCCCATCTGCGCCTCTTCCGCCTCGCTCGTCATGATGAGCTGGTTGCGCCCGGTGACCGGCGCCGAAGTGCAGCCCCCGAGGGCGCCGAGTCCGAGCGCCGCCGTCGCGGCCAGGACGATCGCACGTGCACGCATGGATCCGCTCCTTATTTCTTCCCGCCCAGGAGGCCGCCGATCTTCTCGCCGGCGCTCTTGAGCGCGTCTTCCGCGTCTTTGCCGACCTGCCCGCCGAGCTGCGTCCCCAGCTTCGACCCGAGGTCGGTCCCCAATCGGTTCATCGCGTCCGTCACGGCGCCGGCCGCCTGCGCCGTCAGCGCGTCGAGGTCGCCGACGCGGCCCGCGAGGTCGCCGAGATGCTTCGGATCGAGGAAGCCCGCGCCGCCGCGCCCGACCAGGTCGAGCACCGCCGCCACCACCACGCCGGCGAGCTCCGACAGCGGGACGCCCGCTCCCGCGCCTTCGCCGACGTTCGTCAGTCGCAGGTCGGGAAGCCTCAGCTCGGGCGCCTGTCCGGCCGGCAACGGCAGCAGCAACGAGAGGTCGGCGGACACCGTGACGTTCTTCACCGTCAGCTCGCGAATGACGAACTTCTTGCCCGACTTCTCCTCCGAGGACGGGGAGGCGGACGAGAACCGCTTCAGGTTGTCGATGATGGTCTGATAGTTCGCCTTGCCGTCTTTTTGCAGAAGGTTCACGCGCACGCCGTCGATCGCCAGCGTCGGGATCTCCACCTTCTCGCCGCGCAGCGAGCCGAGAGACACGCCGGTGTCGAGGCTTCGCATCGTGAAGAACGGCGCGTCGCCGTAGCCGGCGGGGTTCGCGATCTTCAGGTTCTCCACTTTCGCCGTTCCCGCGAACAGCCCGATGGACGTCGCGTCGACCGTCGTCTCGACGCCCATGGCGTACGATCCGCCTCGCTCGACGGCGTTCTCCGCCAGCTCGTCGATGAAGAAGAGGGCCGCGCCCGCGGCGACCACGAGGATGAGGATGACGACGAACAGTCGCTTCAGAAGCTTCATGGGAATCCCGGCGCCTGCGGCGCGGCCGGAGTCTACGAGCGCGCCTCGGGCGCCGCACGGCGCGGTTCGGCGCACGGTCCGACGGGTGGCCGCCGCAGTCGTCGTCGCGGCGGCGGCGCCGCTCGGCGCCGGCTGCGAGACCGCGAAGGCGCTTTGGGCCGACGCCGACAAGCCGACCGCGTCGGTGGTCGGCGTCGCCTTGCAGGATTTCGACCTCGAGGGCGCGACGCTCGCGTTCGACGTCGAGGTCGGCAATCCCTACGGCGTCGCGCTTCCGACGACCGGCCTCGACCTCGCGCTGTCGGGCGACGGGCGCACGTTCCTGCATGCGTCGTCGGCGGGGCAGGGCGCCATTCCTGCGCGGTCTGCGCGGGTGCTCCCCGTGTCGGCACGATTGAAATTCGCCGACCTCCTCGCGGCGTTCTCCAAGGTGCGCCCCGGTTCGACGCTGCCCTACGCGGCGGAGATCGGCGTCTCGGTGGACGCGCCCGCGGTCGGAGCGATCCGCATTCCGGTGCGCAAGGAAGGCGAGCTGCCGATCCCGACGGCGCCCGACGTCGAGGTGGAAGACGTCAAGTGGTCGAAGCTGTCGCTGACCGAAGCGACCGCCGAGGTGCGCGTCGACTTCCGGAACCGGAACGAATTCCCGATGGACCTGCGGCTCATGGACGGCGCGCTCTCCCTCGGCGGCACGCGCGTCGCCCAGACCCGCGTCGCGGAGGCGGGATCGTTCGCCGCGGGCGAAGCCCTTTCGCTCCGGATCCCCATCTCGCTCCGACCGGCGGACCTCGGCCTGGCGGTGTTCCGCATGCTGAGCGGCGCCGAAGCGGCCTACGAGTTCGACGGCGGCCTCGTGGCGGGGACGCCCTTCGGCGACCTCAAAGCGCCGCTTCGCGCGTCGGGTCGGACGCCGATGAGCCGCTGAACCCCCGGGCGCCGGCGCCGTCGACCTTCTCGCGGCGCCTCGACTTCCGACGCGCGAACTTTTTTTTCCACGCGATGGAGGGGATCGGCCGTGGGCGCGTATTCCGGCGCGTTCGGAGGTCGACGGACCTGAGACCGTCGGCTTTCGGGCACCTGCCTTTGCACCGATGCCGCCCCGCTCGGCGGTATCGCGCGGGCCCGGTCGGGACGCCGATCGGGCCCGTGTCTTTTTACGGGGTCGCCGCGCGCGCGGCGCGACGCGCGCTCAAGCCGCGTCGGGGTCGTACGGCGTGCCGCGCAGGTCGCCGGGGTCGAATTCGGATCCGGCGACGCGCTCCGGATCGGTCAGCACCTCGACGCCGTCGCCGGTGACGAGCACGGTGTGCTCGAACTGCGCCGACAAGCGGCCGTCGGCGGTCTTCGCCGTCCAGCCGTCCTTCAGGATCTTCGCCTTCCAGTGGCCGGCGTTGATCATGGGCTCGATGGTGAAAATCATCCCCGGCCGCATCGTCGGACCTTCGCCGCGCACGCCGTAGTGCGGCACGCTCGGACCCGTGTGGAACGTCTGGTTGATGCCGTGGCCGCAGAACTCGCGGACCACCGAGCATCCGCGCCCTTCCGCGAACGCCTGGATCGCCGCGCCGATGTCGCCGATGCGCCCCCCCGGGCGCACCTGCGCGACGCCGATGCCGAGCGACTCGCGCGCGGTTTCGGTCACCAGCCGCGCTTCGTCGGAGATCTTCCGGCCGACATAAAACGTCTCGGAGACGTCGCCGTGCCAGCCGTCGAGCTTGGGCGTGACGTCGACGTTGACGATGTCCCCTTCGCGCAGCACCTCCTTCGAGGAGGGGATGCCGTGGCAGATGACGTCGTTGACGCTGGTGCAGATGCTCTTGGGGAAGCCGCGGTACCCGAGGGGCGCCGAAACGCCGCCGTGCTCGCGCGTCCACTTCTCGGCGATCTGGTTGAGCTGGAGCGTGGACGTTCCGGGGCGCACCCACGGGCGCAGCACGTGAAGAAGCGCCGCGGCGAAGGTCCCGGCGCGTCGCATCCGGGCGATCGCCTCGGGCCCGTTGATGTCGATGCGGTCGTCGCGGGACATGGACGTCCGCCGCGCCGAGCGGCGTGCGGCGGGCCCGGACTCTACCGCGCGGCCCGCGGAACCCACGTCGCGACCGGCCGCGTATAGAACGCGACGGCCGCCGGCCCCGCCCCCGCCGCCACGAGCGCCGCCGCATCCCCGGTCGGGACGGCCGGGTCGAAGCGTTCGCCGTCGTCCACCCAGGAGGTGGGCGCGCCGACCGCGTCGACGAGCCGGAGGGCTCGCCGAAGGTCGCCGCAGCGCACCACGAGACCCCAGGCGCCGAGCTTCCGGGCGACGTCGACCGCGCGGGCGTCGTCGTCGACGACGTGGACGACGGCGATCGGCCCCGGCAGATCGTCGGGCGCGACCGCCCGGCCGTCGTCCGGCGCGATCAGCACGGTGGGCCGCAGGTGGAAGCCGCCCTCGAATCCGGGAACGGCGACCGCCTCGCCGCCTGCGACGCGGCGCGCACCGCCGTCGACGCGCCGCCGGACCGCGTCGAGAGCCGCCTCCCGGGCGGCGACGGAGGGCGCCGGGGGGGCGTCGGTGCGTCGATCGAACGGACAGCCGTGCCGCAGCGCGTTCGCCTGCTCGACGAGCCGCGCCGTCAACCCGTCGGCCGCCGACCGCTCGACGACGACGTGGGCGCCGCGGGACGGCGCTCGCCCCGCCGCGCCCGCGAAGGCGGCGACCGTCGCCCGCGCGACCTCGCGCGGATCGCCCGCGTCGCCTGCGACGAGATGCACGACCGCCCGCCGGACCGCCGCGGAGCAGGGCGTCCCGCGCGCCGCCGCGCGTCGCCGGAGTTCGAGCGTGTCGGCGGCGTCCCCCGCGATCGCGAGCGCGTCGATCAGCGAATGCTCGGCGAGGGCGCGCGCCGCGACGGGCGTCGCCGCCGGCAGAAGCTGGACGGCCCCGCGTGGAAACCCGCACTCCTCGAACAGCGCGCCGAGGCGCGCCGCCGCGAGGCACGACGCGGTCGGGAAGACCGCGACCGCGGAGTTGCCCGTCGCCAGCGCGGGCGCGAGTCGCCAGCAAAGCTCGAGCAGCGTGTCCGAGTCCGAGACGACGACGCCCGCCGCGCCTCGCGGACGGCGGCGCACGACGCACGCCGCGTCGCCGCGCAGCTGCGGAGCGGCGTCGACGCTCGTCTCGGCGACCGCCGCGGCGACGTCGAACGCTTCGGCCGCCTGGGCGACGGAGAACTCCCGCGCGACGCGGAAGGGGGCGCCGGACGCCAGCGCTTCGAGCGCGGCGAAAGCGTCGGACTCGTGCCGCAGGAGCCGCGCGACCCGCCGCAGCAGCAGCCCGCGGTCGCGGGCGTCGACGGCGCCCCACGGCCCGTCGAATGCGCGCCGCGCCGCGCGCGCCGCCCGGTCGACGTCGGCCGCGCCCGCGGCGGAGGCGTCGACGAGCGCGACGCCGCGCGTCGGGTCCGCGACGGGCGTCGAAGCGCCGTCGTCCGCCGGGTCGAAGACGCCCTCGATGAACAGCCGCACGGGCTTGAGCAGCGCGAGGGCGTCGTCCCGTTCCATGGCGCGGATGTTAGCCGCGCGCCGCGGCGGCCGCCTCCGCGCGCACCGACGGCGGCGTCGGCGACGCCGCGGCGTCGCCGGCGAGCCGTTCGCCGGCCGGGAAGAGCGGATCGCCGGCGAACACGTCGCGCGGACGCCACCCCCGGCCGCCGCCGTCGCCGGCGTCGAACACGCGCAGGCCCGCCAACTCCCCGAGCGCGCGGTAGCTCTCCCACTGGGCTTCGTCGAAGAACTGGTCCGACGTCGGCTCGTGGGGGAACTCGGGGTTCGCGGCGCGGTAGTGCGCGACGTCGGCCGGCGCGCCCGAGGCGTGCGCCGGCTTCAGGTACACGAGGGTTCCGAGCGAGCCGTCGGCGTAGACGATCTTCGCCACCGCGGCGAGGCGGCTCGGCCGGTCCGGCGCGTCGCGCCGGAGCGCGTCGAGCGGCCCGACGACGTCGCGGAACGCGTCGCCCAGGACGGCCGCGTCCTGGAACTCGATGCGCGCCCCGAAGTCGAGGCGCGCCTTGCGCACGAGGTTGGCGAGTCCTTCGAACGCGTAGGCGCCGTCCTGCTCGGCGTCGACGATCACGATGCGTCGGAGGCGCCTCCGAAGCAGCTCGTAGGCGCCCATGTTCTCGAAGTGGCCGCCGTCGGACAGGTACCAGCCCGGCCACGCCGTGCCGGGGAACCGCGCCACGAACTCCGACAGCAGGTAGAGGTGCACCGAGAAAGCGCGGAAGAGCCGGCGCGGCAGCGCGGCGAACGGCCCCGTCTCGCGCGCGTCGACGCCCGCGTCCCACCAGTACCCGAGCCGGACGTTGGCGAGGCCGCACAGGAGGCTGAGCCCAAAGCTCGTGCGCGCGCCGAGCCCGGTGGTGAACGCGGCGCCCGACAACGCGACCCATGCGCCGACGGTCAGCGGTTCGGGGCGCGCGCCCGGCCGGTAGGCGAAGGCGCGGAAGGGCCGCGGCGCGGAGGCGGCGGGAGGGCACGGCGCGGCGGCGCAGTCGGCGCCGGACGCCGCGGCGGGGCTCGCCGCCGCCGCCTTTCCGAATCCGGCGCCGTCTTCGGGACCCTCCGGGACCGCGAGGCCGGTCTCCCAGTCCATCCGCGCGTGGTGCCGCACGCCGAGCGAGAACCCCGCCGGGCCCACGGCGAGACCGGTGCCCTTCCGATCCTGCTGCTGCACCTTCTGCTTCGCGTCGTAGGTCTCGTTGACCGTGAGGTTGACGACGTGCAGGGGCGCGCCGCGGGCGGTCGGCGCCGTCCCGGCGTCCGTCGCGTCGTCCGGCTCGGCGCCCTCGCGGCGCCAGTACGCCCGCGCCGGCAGGTCGTCGCCGGGACAGACGTCGGTCACGCCCTTGTCGGCGCCGGCGAACCGGCACGGGTTCGACGCGCCGAGGTACGCGCGCGTCAGTCGCGCGGCGTAAAGCGCGTGGTGCGACGATCGGTTGACGAAGGCGCGGTTCTTCCCGAAGAACCACGACGCCGCGAGGAAGAACCCGGCGAGCGCGGGCGCGGGCCAGGCGCCGCTCCACGTCGGCGGAGCGCCGACGTCCGGAAGCGGGCCGAAGCGCGCGGCGAGAGCGTGGGCGGCGAGATCGGCCCCGCAGAAGATCGCGAAGAGGACGACCGTCGCCGCGATCCACGCCGCGACGGAGGTGCGGATCTTGAGCCGCCGTCGGCCGCCGTCTTCGCCGCCGAAGAGCACGGCCAGGCGGCGTCCGAACCCCGCCGCGGCGGCGATCGCGGCGAACACGCCGGCGAACGCCGAGCGGAGCGCGCCGGCGAGGCCGGCGTCGTTCCAAACGGCGACGTACAGGCTACCTCCGACGGTGTCGACGAGCGCGAACGCGCCCACCGCCGCGGCGATCGCCAGCGCGCGCGCGAGGCGCTCGGACGTGTACCGTCGCAGGCCGTTCGCCCCGAGCGTGCGGTCGCGGTTGGCGGCGCGCCCGGCGAGCACGTACCAGACGACCGTCGCGACCGCGACGACGCCGCCGGCGGCGCCGACCGCGACGCCCGTCGGGCCGGGCGCCGCGAGCGGGCCGAGCAGCACGGCGAACGCCGCGAGGATCAGCGCCGCGAGCTTCTTGGGCCGCGCGTCGATGAACCAGTACGCCGCGCCGAGCGGGAGGGCGCCGAACAGGAAGACGCCCCCCGCGAGCAGGATCCACGGGCTCCAGACGGGACCGTCGGCGCCGCCGCCGAACGTGGTCGCGAAAAACGTCCGCCACGTGACGCCCGCCGCAAGCTCCGCGAGTCGCACGACGGCGAGGACGGAAAGCAGCACGGCGAGCAGCGCCGTCGCGAGCAGCACGTGAACCGAGACCCAGTTGCGGAGCAGCGCCGCGCCCGCCGCGAGCGCGTCGCCCGAGCCGTTGGGCGCGAGGTACCGGCCGTTGTCGCGAAGGGTGCGCAGGATCAGCCCCGCCTTCGCGCGCGCCGCGGCGTGAGCGGTCGCCGTCGCGGGGTCGTCGGTCGGCGGCGGAAGCGTCGGGCGTCGGGGGAGGCCGGCGGATGTATCGGGCGCGGCGTCGGCGTCGGCGTCGGCCGTCGCCGACTTCGCGCCGCGACCGCGCTCGCGCCGCGCGGGCTGCGTCGCGGCGTGAGCTCCCGTCGCCCGTCCGTTCGGCGCGGTCGGCGACGCGGCGCCGTTCGGAGCGGCGGGCGGCGCGGGCGGCGTCGTCGCGAGCGACGGCTGAGGCGTGGACGTCGGCGACGGGGCGTCGGCGCCGGTGCGGGTCGCGGGCCGCGCGTCGGGCGCGGCGTCTTCGGCGGTCTCGGGCGGCGGCGCGCCGAGGAGCACCGCGTCGACGTCCGCCTGCCCGCGCAGGAAGGGTCGCGTGAAGAGCCGCGTGTAGAAGCTCCCGAAGTACCCGCCGCCGGAGACGGTCGAGAGCAGGTCGATGCGACGCGTCAGACCCAGCCGCGCCAGCGCCTGAAAGACGCCGAGGCAGAACGTCGCGCTGCGGATGCCTCCGCCGGAGCAGGCGACGCCGACCCAGTCCGAACGGTCGGCCTGCGGCGGCTCGAGGCCGACGGCGCGGCGACGCGCTTCCACGAGCGCGGTCTCGGCGTCGACGAACGCCTGCGGGTACTCGGTCGTCGAGGTCGTCGCCGACCGCGCCTGTCCTGGCTTGTCCATGGGCGCCCCTCTCCTCGGCCGTCGCGCGGGCGTCGGCCGCCGCGCATCGTAAGGCCGGCCCCCGACGCGGCGCCGGGAGGCTCGAACGTCCGAGCGCGCGTCCCGGCCAGGAAAGGACGGGACGCCCCCGCCGGTCGACGCCTGCGCCCGCCGAGCGGGGGCCTCAGACCGCCCAGGCGGGCGCGACGAGGCGGCGTTTGCCGTCGGCGGAGAGCGTCGGCGGGGCCGCGGGGTCGAAGTCGCGGTCCCAGAGCTTGCAGGTCACTTCGACGTGCCGCTGGTCGAGCGCCTCGCAGTAGTTCGTGAACTCGCAGCGGCGGATCTCGTCGCCGCGGCCGAGCTCGAGCTTCAGGAACCAGTCGGGGTCGGCGAGGGTCTGCCGCGCCGAAGCGACGACGTCGGCGTCTCCGCGCGCGAGCATCTCTTCGGCCTGGTCGAACGTCGCGACGCCGCCGGCCGCCACCACCGGCGTCTCGAACCCCGCGGCGCGCACCGTGCGGCGCACGGCGGCGGCGAGGGGCGCGTTGCGGCCGAACGGGCCGCGCGCGTCGGACTTCACGGTGGGCATGCACTCGTAGCCGGAGAGGCCCGTGTACGGGTACACGGCGTCGCCCACCTTGGGGCGCTTCGCGTCGTCGAACTTCCCGCCTTTCGACACCGAGAGGAAGTCCATGCCCGCCCGCGCGAACCGCTCGGCGTAGAAGCAGGCGTCCTCGATGCGGCTTCCGCCGTCGACCGCTTCGTCGCCGAGGAAGCGGCAGCCGACGGCGAACCCGGCCCCGACCTTCGCGCGCACCGCGGCGAAGACCTCGAGCGGAAGTCGGACCCGCGCTTCGGGCGAGCCGCCGTAGCCGTCGTCGCGCACGTTCGTCCGCGAGAGGAACGACGCCATGGTGTAGGCGTGGGCGTAATGCAGCTCGACGCCGTCGAAGCCCGCGTCGCGCGCGCGGACGGCGGCGTCGGCGAAGAGGCCGGGCAGCGTGCGCGGCAGGTCGCGCACGTGGGGCAGATGCAGGTCGTTCACCTTCTCGCGGTAACCGAAGAGCAGCGACTCCAGCTCGCGGGGCGTCAGCAGGGCCGCGAGATCGGCCTCGGTCGCGCCGGCGAGGGCGGCGCGCACGCGCGGCTCGTCGGCGGCGAGGAAGGTCGCGTCGCTTCGCAGCGCGGCGAGCGCCTCGCGGTGGCGCGGCGTGATCTCGAGGAAGCGCGCGAAGTACTTCGCGGGCTCGGGCCGGCGTCGCACCGCGAGGAAGTCGATGCACTGGATGAACAGCCGCGTCGCGCCGCCGCTCGCCGAACGCACGGCCTCGACCAGCGTCCTCAAGCCGGGGACGTAGCGATCGTGGCCGATGCGGAGGAGCGGGCCCGACGGGACGTCGCGCACGCCGGTCGCTTCGACCACCAGCGTTCCCGGGCGGCCGCGGGCGAACCGCGCGTACCAGTCGATCACGTGCGGCGTCACGAAGCCGTCGTCGGTCGCGCGCCACGGGACCATCGCCGGCACCCAGGTGCGGGTGCGCGCCGTCGTCGGGCCGAGGCGGACGGGCGAGAACCACCGGGAGCGGGCCGCCTCGTCGCGGGTCGGAACGCGGAGCGGCGGCAACGGGTGGCGGATCGCGCCGGGGGTGATCGTCACGTGCCCGGCGCCTCGGGCTGGTCGGGCGCGCGCCCGAGAGCGAGAAGCCGCGGGTAGGTGTAGATCCCGGTGTTGTGGCCGTCGCTGTACTGGAGCGCGAAAGCGTATTGGCCGACCTGTCGGAGCGCTCGGAGCACGACGTCGCGGAACATCGACTCGTTCACCTTCACCTCGCCGGTCCACTCGTCGACGCATCCGGCGCAGGGGCACTGCGCGCGCAGGAAAGGCGTCGGGTAGACGAGGGTCCGGCCGTCGGACCACGAGATCTCGAGAAGGTCCGGGCGAGGGAGGCGGGCGTCGACGGGATGGACGGAGGACAAGACGGGTTCTCGGCTTCAGCGGAAGACTCGCGGTTGTAGCAGCGACCGCGCGGCGTCGGGCGCCGCGGCGTCGACGCGTGCACGCGCCGCGGAGGCGCGGACCCTTTTCGGGTTTTCCGCTTGATCCGATCCTTGACGGGTGCTTTACTCCGCCTCGCTCCGGCGAAGTCGCCGGAGGCACACGTCTCTGCGCACACGATCATCAGCGATTCGGGAACACGACTCATGGCGACCAACTCTCGCCGCGTGAAGCGCGCGAACCACGGCAAGCGTCCTCGCAACCGTCTCGCGCGCCGCAAGAAGCGCGTCATCTGACAGTTCGCTTCGGCGAGGCCGCGATCCGACAGGCCGGACCGCGGTGGAAACAGTTCGGGAGGCCCGCGACGTCGTCGCGGGCCTTTTTATGGGCTGCGGGAGCGCCGGCCGACCCGCCGGGACCGCGCCGTAGGATCCGGGCGTGACGAAGGCGAGCGTCGAGTCCTCCGAAGCGACGACCCGCTTCGCTGCGGACGGCTTCGTCCTCATCGAGGGCGTGTTCGACGCCCGCGCCGTCGACGCGCTCGGCGCGGAACTGGCGCCGTGGACCGACGCGCTCGACCCCCGCCGAGGCGGCGTGCGCGATCTGCTCCGTCGCGCGCCGGCGGCGCGGCGCCTCGCCGGAGACGCGCGGCTTCTCGGCCTCGCGGAAGCCGTCCTCGGCCCCGGCGCCTTCGCGATCCGCGGCACGCTGTTCCGGAAGTCCGCGGCGGCGAACTGGAAGGTCGCCTGGCATCAGGATCTCTGCGTCGCCCTGGCGCGCCGGCTCGACGTCGACGGATTCGCCGGCTGGACCGAGCGCGACGGCGTCGTGCAGGCGCAGCCGCCGCGACCGTGGCTCGAGCGTCGCCTCGCGGTCCGCGTCCACCTCGACGACTGCGGCGCCGACGACGGACCGCTACGCCTGCTGCCCGGGACCCACCGCGACGGGCGGCTCGATCCGGCCGCCGTCGACGCCCGTCGCGCCGCGGTCGAACCGGCCGCGCCGCTCGCGCGGAGGGGCGACGTCCTCCTGCTTCATCCCATGCTGCTCCACGCGTCGTCGAACGCCCGCGGCCGCGGTCTGCGTCGCGTCGTCCACCTCGAGTTCGCGGCGTCCGACGTCCGCGATCTCCCGGGCGGACTGGCCTGGCGCGACGCGATTCCCGGGGACTGAGCAGCTCGCGGCGCCGCCGCCCGACCTTCGCCGGCGGCGCCGAACGGCGCCGAAGATCGCAGGACGCGCGGACGACCCGCGCGGCGATATCGCCGCGCGCCGCGCGTGCGGTGAAACCGCGCTCCTCATCGCGGTGCGAGCGACCTCGTCGTGCGCGAAGGAGCGCAGGACCGTCGCACGCGAAGCGCGCGGCGGTCCTGCTACGGCGACGGGTACGTGAAGAAGTCGACCGCGGGGGCCGGGAGGCCGGCGGGGAGAGGGGAAGGCGACGGGGCGATGCGGCCGGCGCCGATCAACGCGAGGAGCGACGCCTCGACCGCGTCGGCGCGCGACGAATGCTGGTTGACGGCGAAACGCACGCGGCCCGCGCCGCCCGCGCCGCCGCCCACGTTCGGCGTGCTGACGAGGGTGACGTCGGGCCCGGCGGCGCCGCCGCGCGCCGCGGCGGTGACGGCGCTCGCGAGCGTCGTCGGCGCAAACTCGACGTCGGCCACCGCGGCGCCGAACACCAGGCCGCCCGACCCGCCGCCGCCGCTCCCCGGGACGCTGAGGATGAACAGCGGCTCCTGGTTGGGCACGGGGAACGCGTCGACGCCGGCGCGGCCGGGTTCGCCGTCGGCGAGCAGCCGCGCGTGCGGGCCGAAGACCAGCCGCGCGTCGGAGAGGAGGATCAACGCGCCGCCGCCGTTGCCTCCGCGACCGCCGACCGAAAGCCACGGCGCGAAGAACGCGACGGCCCCGCCGCCGCCGCCGCCGCCCGAGCCGCCCGCGAGCAGGCCGACGGGGAACTCACCGGGGCCGCCGCCCGACCAGCCGGCGCCGAGCGGCCCGGCGAAATCGACGAACGCG
>DASPNK010000691.1:0-5189 GCA_035626575.1 Planctomycetota bacterium
GCGGGCGGGACGAGCTCGCGCGGCTCCGTCCGCGGGGCGCAGGCGTAGGCGGCGGCGTAGAGGCGGCCGTCGTGGGCGTGAAGGCCCACGGCCAGCGTCTCGGCGCCGCGGGCCGTCCGCGCCGCGAGCGCCTCGAGGTCGGACACGCCGAACAGCGGCGCGCCGCGCCCGTACGCGAAGAACTCCGCCCACGCGAGGCCGACGCGCGCGCCGGTGTAGGAACCCGGCCCCAGCGACACGGCGACGGCGTCGACCCGACCCTCCGGCGCCGCGCTCAGCGCCTCGGCGACCGCGGGCGCGATCTCGGTCCCGCCGCGGGCGCCGTGCGGGAAGACGCGCTCGAAGAGGACCTCTTCGCCGTGCAGCAGCGCGACCGACCCGGGATCCTGGGACGCGTTGAGCGCGAGGACGAAGGGCGGCGCGGTCATGCCTCTCCGTCAACGGCGGCGGGGCCGATCCGTTTGCGGAGCCGGACGACGGACTCGCGCGGCGCGACGTCGTCCAAAAGGCCGAGGCGACGCGTCGACCAGCGCAGGCGGCGCGCTTCCGTCACCGCCTCCAGTTCGAAGCCCATGGCCTCCGCGTCTTCCGCGAGGATGAAATCCGAGGCGATGTACTCGCGGTCGAGGTCCGCCCCGCCGATCACCACCCAGCACGGCGCGCCGGGGCGGAGCGTGCGCTGCGCCTCGCGCAGCATGAGCCGGAGGTCGATGAAGTAGTTGCGCACGACCGCGGCGTCGGCGCGGTTCCCGCGCTCCTCGAGCCCGCGGGCCGCCTCCTCCGCCGCGGCCGGCAGCGGGGCCTTCGAGCGGCGGCGCAGGTTGGGATCGCGCACGCCGACGGCGGCGCGCAGCTGGCGCTTCATCAGGTCTTTCCGCTCCGAGGTGCGGAGGAGGCGCTCCATCGGCGCGTTGATGCGGGCGTAGTCGTAGCGCGACAGATACGGCGGCGACGTGACCAGCCCTCCGAGCACGGAATCGGCGACGGGGAGGCGCCGCGCGTCGCCGCACACCACGCCGCCGAGGGGCGGAAGCGGCGCCTGCAGGTCTTCGACCATCAGCGCGTACACGTCGCGCACCAGCTCCTCCGGCGACGCGGCCTGCTTCGGACGTCCCGCGCCCGACACGGTGCGGCCGGCCGCCAGCAGCACGGCGGCGCGGTGCGCCGGGTCGTCGGAGGCGGAGAACCACGTCTGGAGCGACGACCCGGCCGCGACCTCCGGCAGCGCGGGCGCGCGGGCGACGAACCGCGCGAGGGTCAAGCGACCGAGGACCGGGACGGCTTCGACGCCGATCGCCGACCTCCCCTGCCGCGCGCACTCGACCACGGTGGTGCCGGACCCGGAGAACGGGTCCAGGATCGGGCCGTCGACGGGCGCCGCCTCTTCGAGGAAGCGTCGCACCAGGCCCGGAGCGAACGCCTGGCGGTAGGGATGCCAGCGATGGAACGGCTCTTCGCGCGACGTCTCGGCGGTGACGAGCCGCTCGAAGGTCGGATCCGCCTCGAGGCGCGCGCCGAAGCGCCGCTCGAGCTCTTCGCGCGCCGCGACGCGCTCGCGCTGGTACGCGCGTACGTTCGGTCCTCCGCGGCGTCGCGACATGGCCGTCGAATCTAACCGCCGGGAGAAGGGCCGCCGCGGGCGGGCGGCGACGGGTCGTCGACGACGCCCGTCCACATGCCGTCGCCGATCGGCGTGATGACCGCGTGCAGCCAGTCGAGCGTCGCGACGTGGTCGTTGAAGGCGCGCACGGCGGGGACCTCGCGGTCGGTCGCGCGCGCGTCGAAGAGCCGGCCGAAGGCGAAGGCGTTGTCGGTCATCACCAGGCCGCGCGGGCGCAGCAGGCGCCGGGCTTCGGCGAGGTAACCGGCGTAGCCCGCCTTGTCGGCGTCGAGGAAGAGCGCGTCGAACGACCGGTCGGCGAGCTTCGGCAGCGCCTCGGCGCCGAGGCCTTCGACGACCTCGATCCGCCGCGCGACGTCCGAGCGCGCGATCCACGCGCGAGCGAACGCCGCGTGCTTCGGCGACGCTTCGACGGTCACGACGCGCCCGCCCTCCGGCAACGCGCGCGCCATCCAGATCGCGGAATAGCCGCCGAGCGTCCCCACTTCGAGCACGTCGCGCGCGCCGCGCAGCTTGAGCAGGATCTGCACGAGGCTCGCCTGCTCGGGCGCGATGTGGATGGGCGGCAGCCCCGCGTCCTTCGCGGCGGTGCGCAGGTCCCGAAGGAACGCGTCTTCGCCGCGCGTCCGCGCGGCGACGTAGGCGAAGTGAGCGGCGGTGACGGGCGTGGAGACGTCGGACATGGCCGCATCGTAGAGACCGGCGGCGCTCCCTCGGCACGTCGCCCCGTGTCGGAATGACCGCCAGGACCGCGGCGGACCGGCCCGGAGCGGAGCGGAGGGACGCCCCTGCTTCGTCGATCGTCCGAGTGGCCGTGTCGGCCGCAGCCGCCGAGGGTTGCGCGCGACGCCGCGCTTCGCGGCGGGATCCGACGGGCGGGGCGGTACGCTGTCGACGCCGCCCCGCGGGCCTCGGAGATCGTCATGCGTCTATTCGCCGCCGTCGTGGTCGCCGTCGTCGCGACGCGGGCGCCCGCCCAGCTCCTCGCGAACCTGTTGACCAACCCCGGCGCCGAAGCCGGCGCGCCGAGCCCGACCGGATTCACCGTCGTCCCCGTACCGGGATGGACCACCACGAGCAACGCGACCGTCGTCCCGTGGACGATCGGCGGCGGATTTCCGGTGACGACCGACCCCGGACCGCCGAACCGCGGCGCCGCCTTCTTCGCCGGCGGACCCAACACCGCATCCTCCACCTTCTCGCAGTCCCACGACGTTTCGGCGTTCGCGCCGCTGATCGACGCCGGCGCGGCGGCCTTCGTGCTCTCCGGATGGCTGGGCGGCTTCGCGACCCAGGACGATCAGGCCGTCTTCACCGCGACGTTCAAGAGCTCCGGCGGCGGGACTCTCGGAACGGCCTCGATCGGCCCCGTCACGCAGGCCGAGCGCGGCAACGCCACCGCGCTCCTTTACCGATCGCTGGCCGGCACGCTTCCCGCCGGCACGCGGTCGGCGACGTTCACGCTGCACTGCGTGCGCATGGCGGGGTCCTACGACGACGGCTACGCCGACGAGCTGGGGTTCGCGCTCGGCGTCGCGGCGAGCGCCGCGTCGCTCGGCGGAGGGTGCGGCGCGGGCGCGCCGCCGACGCTGACCGCGGCGCCGCCCGTGCTCGGCGGCTTCTTCAATCTAGCGGTGGCGGGCGCGACGCCGAACGGCGCGGGCGAGATCCTGTTCAGCCTGCCGGGCGCTCCGCCGCTGGGGATCGGTCCGTGCGCGGTGCATATCGACCTCGGCGCGTTCCTCTCGCTGACGCCGGTCTTCGTCGACGCCCTCGGCGGCTGGACGCTGTCTCTGCCGCTGCCTTTCGATCCGAATCTCGCCGGATTCGCGCTCGTGCTGCAGGGGTACGTCGCGCCGGCGCCCGGCGCGCCGCTCGGCATCGACCTGACCAACGGCGTGCTCGTCGTCGCGGGGCTCTGACGCCATGCGCCTCTCGAACGCGTCGTTTCGCGTCGCACGGGCGCTCGTCGCGATCGCCGCGGCGGCCGCGCCTGCGACCAGCCAGTGTCCGCCGACGAGCGTCGACGGCGCCTTCGTCGGATGGAGCGCGTTCGCAGCGAGTCTTCCCGCGGGAGGGAGTTTCACGGCGAACGCCGTCGCGACCGGCGGGAACCCCGGCGCCGCGTACGCCGTGACGCATCTCGTCCCCGGCGGTGTGCCGGGCGCGATCCTGATCGTCGTCCACCTGCCGCCCGCGGCGATCCCGGCGCCGCCGACCGGGTTCGCGACCGTCGACCTCGCCGTCGACGTTCTCGTCGCGTCGGAATCCCCCGCGGGCGCGTTCGGCGGCGTCGGGTTCTTCTTCGTCGCCGAACAGGCGGGCGCGCTTTTCTACGCGCCGTCGACGGCGACGATCCCGCTGCTGGGCGCCGGGTGGACGACAGTGACCGCGAGCGGCCTCGGCGCGACGGACTTCGTCAACGCGACGGGCGGCGCGCCGGCCTTCCTCGACTTCGCGCCGACCGCGGCGCCGATCCGCTTCGGGTTCCTCTCCGAGAACGCGCACCTCGACGGCAGCTGCTTCACGCAGCCGGGGTGCGGGCCGGGAACGACGTCGAGCGTCTTCGACGACTACGCGGTCACCGTCTACCCCGCCGCCGCCGTGACGACGCTCGCGCCAGGGTGCGGCGCGCCCGCGCTCACGCTGCTGGCGACGCCGCTCGTCGTCGGCGGGCCGGTCTCGGTGTACGTGGCCGCCGCGGCGCCGGGCGGCGTCGGGAGCATCTTCATCTCCGCGCCGCCCGCGGCGCCGCTCTCGATCGGCGGCGGATGCCTGGTGGGGCTCGATCTCGCGACCGCCGTCGAACTTGCGCCGTTCGCCCTCGACGCCGCAGGGACCTGGCTGCTGACCGCGACGGCGCCGTTCGACTGCGGCCTGTTCGGCGCGACCCTCGCCGCGCAGGCGGTCCTCCTGACGCCGGGCGCGCCGGGCTTCGCCCTCTCGCCCGCCCTGCGGTTGACCTTCGGCGGCTGATCCGCGGCCAAACACGCGCGGCGCCGCCGTTGATCCGCCGCGCCGCGGTCGCCACGATGCCGCCATGAAGCCGACTTTCCGAGGTCTCGCGATCGCGTGCGCGTGGGCGTCCGCCGGCGTGCTCGCCGCGGCGCAGTGTCCTTCGACGATCGCCGACGCCGACATGACGGGCTGGGCGCCGACGACGCTCCTAAACATCCCCGCGACGAATCCGTCGACGTGCGCGCCGGTCGCGTCCGGCGGCAACCCGGGCGCGGCGTACCAGGTGACGCAGTCGGTCACCTCGAACGTCGTCAACGCGCAGACCTGGCTCGCGCACTTCCCGCCGACCGCGGCGCCGCTCCCGCTGACGGGACTCGGCCGCGCCGACCTGTCGATGGACGCCCGTTGTTCGTCGGTCTCGCCGAACGGCGCCTTCGGAAACGTCGTCGGCCTCACGTTCGCCGTCGAGCAGGACGGCGTGATCTACAGCGCCCCGTCGACGTACTCGCTGCTGTTCGTCGGCGCAGGGTGGGGCGTGCGCACGGCGATCGGACTCACGGCGACGTCGTTCACGCGGCCCGACGGCCTCCCCGGCCATCCCGACTTCGCG
>DASPNK010000692.1:0-6780 GCA_035626575.1 Planctomycetota bacterium
GCCTGCAGCACCCGCTCGGCGTCGCGATCCACGGCGACGCGCTGCTCGTCGCGGACGCTTACAACCACAAGGTGCGCCGGCTCGACCTCCGGACGCGCCGCGTTTCCACGGTCGCCGGAACCGGCGCGGCCGGGACCGACGACGGGAAGGGCCGCGTGGCGTTCTTCGAGCCCTCGGGGATCGACGTCGTCGGGGAGACGGCGATCATCGCCGACGCGAACAACCATCGGCTCGTCGCCTGGAACCTCGCGACGGGCGCCTGGCGCGAGATCGCGTTCGAGGGGCTCGCGGCGCCTCCCTCGGAGGCCGCGTCGCGGCCCGCCGCTCCCGCGACGTCGGTCGCGGCCGAAGTGGCCCCCGACGCCGACGCGACGTTCGAGATCGAGATCCGGACGGCGGACGGCGTTCATCTCTCCCCGGACGCCCCCGCGACGGCCGCGGCGCGCGCCGGCGATCGCACGCTCGCGTCGACCGCGCGGCGCGACGTGCGGGACCCCCTCGTCCTCCGCGTCCCCGCCGCGGCGCTCGCCGGCGTCGACCGCTTCGCGATCGACGTCGCCTACGGTCTCTGCGCCGACGGTCCGGGAGCGACCTGCGTCGCGGAGGTCCGCCGATTCGCGGTCACGCTGACGCGGCGCGCGGGCGCGCCGCCTCCGACGCGTCTGGTCGCCGGGCCGTAGTCAGGGGAAGAACGTCGTCGGCGCGACCGCCGACCGTCCCAGATACCCGAGGAATCCCGTCCCCGGCTGGAAGGCGAGCGAAACGAGGTCGACGGCGACCGGCGTCGTCCCGCCGGACGTCGGCAGCGAAAACGCGTACGACCCCGAAGCGTCGGCGAAGACGTGGATCGGCGCGGCGCCGGCCGGGAACGCGAACAACGAGAACACGAAGCCGTCGGCTCCGGGGTTGAGCCCGAAGAACCAGCCGGAGCCGGTCGGGTACGCGGGGTACGGCGACACCACGTTGAACAGCTCCGCGTTCGGCGGCGCGCCGCTGACCGTCGCGTGGAGCGGCGCGCCGACGCCGAGCTGCTGCAGCCCGGCGACGTAGGGACCCGGCGCGCCCGCCGACAAGGCCGCGACGTGGGCGAGCAACGCGGGGTGGGCGATCAGCGTGCCGCGATTGCCGACTCCGAAGGCGCATCCGTCGTGCGTGTGCACCGCGAAGACGGCGCCCGACGGATTCGTGACGGGCGATCCCGAGCCGCCCGCTTCGGTATCGACGACGTAGCGCGCCTCCGTGCCGCCCGCGCCGCCGAGAAGCGTCAGCGCGCCCGACGCGACCTGCCGCGTGAAGGCGTCGACGCCGACGTCGCTCCCGCACCCCGTCGCCGACACCGTCGCGCCCAGCGTCGGCGGCGTCGGGCTCAGCGTTAAGACGCCGCGCGTCGCTGCGGCCGACGTCCCGTCGACGAGGTTGGGATGGGTGCGGAAAGCGGCCCAGTCGTCACCCGGCCCGAGCGCCCAGCCGGCGACCGACGACGCCATCACCGCGAACTGCGCCGAGGGCGGCGGGTGCTGAAGGGTTCCGTCGGGAAGCGACGGCGGCGGATCGAACTGCACCACCACGCCGCCGCCGAAGCCGATGCAGTGCCCCGCGGTGAGCAGCACGTCGTTCGGACCGACGAGGGCGGCGGTGCAGACGGCGTTCAACTCCGGGTCGACCAGCCGCGCGACGCGCGGGTCCGCGCTCGGGACGCGGTCGTCGGGGCCGCACAGGCCGTCGGCCTGGCCGGACGCCGCCAAGCCGTGGTCGCAGACCAGGGCGGCGACGAACGCCGTCGCGCCGGCGGGCGCCGAGGCGTCGATGCGCACCGCCTCGCCGTTGAAGTAGGGCGTCCAGCCGGCCCACGCGTCGAGGGCCGCCGCGTCCTGGATCGCGACGGCGCCGTCGGCGAGCCCGACGCTCCGCACCCGCGCTCCCGCCGGGAGACCGAACGGCGCGAGCCGTACGCGGATCCACGCGGCGCCGGTCCGACGGACCTCGCCCACCTCGACCCACTCCCCGTCCGAGGCGGCTCCGTCGACGGCGCCGGCCAGCTCCTCCGGCGTGCGCACGCCGCCGAGCGGCGCCTGCGCGACGACCGACGCGGCGAGCGCGAGGAGCACGGCGCAACGCGGAACGGCGCGCGGAATCACGCCGGGACTGTACCCCCCGGCCCGGCGCGCCGCGCTACAGCGTGAAGTGGGGCGCGCGGCCGCGTTTGGCGTCCATGTCGGCGAGCACCTCGAGGGCGCCCAGGCCGACGTCGATCGCGCGCTCTTCCGCCGCGCGCTTGTCGCGCCCGGCGATGAAGCGGTCGCGCGGGCGCTCGGCGAACACCGCGCACACGCAGCCCGCGCGCAGCTTTTTCAGCGACGCGAGGACGAACAGCGCGCTGGCCTCCATCTCGAAGTTCTCGACGCCCCACGCGGCGAGACGCGCGTCGAGGTCGGGGACCCGCGGCGCGAAGGGTCCGCCGCGCCGCGCCTGCCACCCGTAAAAGCCGGCGGCGGTCGCGGTCAGCCCGAGCCGATGCCGATGCCCCGCGCGCGCCGCCGCCGTGAGGAGCGCCAGCGTCATCTCGTGATGCGCGACGGCGGGATACTCGGCGTCGACGAAGCCCAGCGTCGTCGCTTCGAGGCGCAGCGCGCCGGAGGAGATGATCAGGTCGCCGAGCCGGGCGTCGGGCTGCAGCGCGCCGCACGATCCGACGCGCACGAGATCGGGCCGATCGACGCAGGCCAGCAGTTCCACCAGCGCGATCTCGGTGTTGTCGCAGCCCATGCCGGTCGCGATCACCGACGTCGGCCGCCCGCGCACGCGGCCCGTGTACGTCCAGTACTCCCGCGCGCCCTTGCCGATCCGCGGGCGCGGCGCGTCGAAACGCTCGCGCACCAGCTCGGCGCGCGCGCGGTCCCCCACGAGGAGGATCGACGGCGCCACGTCGCCGCGCGCGAGACCGACGTGGTACTGCACGCCGCCGGGGCCCTCGGGGCGATCCGCCGAACGCGCGCGGCGCGCCGGGGTTCTCCTTTTCGGAAGTCGCGCCACTCAGTCGCCCCGCAGGATGCGCAGGCTCGCGCTGGCGCCGACGCGCGTCGCGCCCGCTTCGACCATGGCGTCGAACGTCGCGCGATCGCGGATCCCGCCCGACGCCTTCACGCCGATCTTCGGTCCGACGGCGGCCCGAAGCAGGGCGACGTCGGCGACCGTGGCGCCGCCCTTCGCGAATCCGGTGGACGTTTTCACGAACGCCGCGCCGGCCTCGACGGCGAGCCGGCACGCGACGCGCTTCTCCGCGTCGTCGAGCAGGCACGTCTCGAGGATGACCTTCACCAGCGCCGTTCCGGCCGCTTCGACGACCGCGCGCACGTCGGCCCGCACGTCGTCGAGACGGCCGGACTTCAGGGCGCCGATCGCGAGAACCATGTCGATCTCCCGCGCGCCGTCGTCCGTCGCGCGGCGCGCCTCGAACGCCTTGCTCTCCGGCCGCGAGGCGCCGAGCGGAAACCCGACGACGACGCACGCGGCGACGCCGGTCCCCTCGAGCGCGCGGACGCACCGCGACGCCCAGACCGGGTTGACGCAGACGGCGGCGAACCGGTGCTCCGCCGCTTCGGCGCACAGCGCGTCGACGTCCCGCTCCGCGGCGTCCGGTTTGAGGAGCGTGTGATCCAGATACGCCGCGATCTCCGCGGGAAGCCGCGGCGGATGGGGCGCCGCGCGGGAAGCGCCGTCGGGTGCGGAGGACGACATCGTGCGGCTCGTGCGGCGCCGGCGGACGCGGCGACCGGGTGCGTTTCGCGGCGCCGCGCGCTTGCCGGGCGCGCGCGGCCAAGCTACAGAGCGGCGATCGAACCGCAAGCGATGTCGCTCCCGGCACGTCTCCGCGCCGCCGCCGCCCCCGTGCTGGGCGTCGCCTGCCTCGTCGACGTCGCGCTCCGACGCGGAGGCGCGGCCGCAGCGGCCGTGCGCCTCTCGGACGACGCGCCCTGGCTCGCCGCGTGGGAGGAGCGCGGCGCGCGGCACGGGGCGTTCGTCCTGCGATGCGTCCTCTACGCCGGGTTCGCCGGCGCCGCGTTCGGGGGCCTCGAGCTGATCGGGCGCCGAGGCGTCCTGCGCAAGCTCCTCGGCGCGGTCGTCGCGGCGGCGGGGGCCGGCGCCCTCGCGCACGCGCTCGGCGGCGCGGCGCCGCCGCACCTCGCGACGGTCGCCGGAGTCGCCGTCGCGCTCGCCGCGGCGGTCGTCCTCGCGCCGCCGACCGGCTTCGGGATCGCGGTCGCGCTCGCGCTGGTCGGCGATCTCTCCCACCGCATCTGGGCGGCGTTCGTGCTCTCCGACGGCGGGTCGCGCGTCGCCGTCCTCGAGCCCGCCGCCGAGCTGTGCACGACGATCGGCGTCGCCGCGGCGGGATGGCTGATCCCGGCGTCGACGCCGACGCGCGCCCGCGCGCGGCTCGCCGCGATCCCGATCGCGCTCGCGGGGCTGATCGCGTCCCTGGTCGCGCCGGAGGCGACGGCGCGGCTTTTCCGCGCGGCGTTCGCGCTCCACGAGGCGGGGCTGCCGACGACGCCGGTGAACCTGGCGGCGTCGGCGGCCTGCACGGGCGTCCTGGCCGCGATCGCCGCCCGCGGCGCCGCGCCGCTCCTGTTCGCGCTGCTCGCCTGCGCCCGCAGGCCGATGTCGGAGCTGGACGCCGGGGCGATCGGCGTCGCGGCCGCGCTGGCGGCGGCGTTCGTCGCCGGCGACTTCGCGTCCGACCGCGGACTCCGGCGCCGACGCCGCGGAAACTGAGGTCAGCCGAGGGGACGGTCGCGGCCGGGGTCGGACGCGTCGTCGTCGTCCTCGTCGTCTTCGGCGTCCTCCTCGTCGTCGTCCCCTTCGGAGGCCTCCGCGCCTTCGAGCTCGTCCTCCTCCTCGACCGCGGCGCCGTCGTCGGCGTCCTGCGCGGCGTCGAGCTGCGCGAGCTGCGCGCTCATGTCCTCGACCGCGTCGAGGACGCGCTGCGTGACCCACAGCGGCGCCTCGCCCTTCAGCGCGACCACGATCGAATCGGACGCGCGCGCGTCGAGCCGCACCTCGTCGATCCTCCCGTCGGACGCGCGCCGCTCGAGCGTGATCGTCGCGCAGTAGACGTCGTTCAGGATGGCGGAGATCACCACCTTCTTGACGACGATGTCGAACGCCTGCAGCGCGAAGGCGAACAGGTCGTGGGTGAAGGGCCGTTCGGTGCGCTCGCCGGACAGCTCGCGGCGCACCGCGTCGCCTTCGGAACGGCCGACGAAGATCAGGAACTTCTTGTCGCCGGCGGCCAGCGCCACCGCCGAGGCCGAGCCTTCCCGCACGCCGATGACCCGCTCGATCTTCGCCTCGATCAGCTCGTGCGCTTGCGACATGTCGGGCGCATCGTGCCTACGCCGGGGGGGCGCCGTCAAACGACGGGGCCGCGCGGCGCGCCGCGCGCGCCGTCACTCGCGCACGATCACCGGCGTTCCGATCGGCACATGTCGGAACAGCTCATTGAGATCGGCGTTGGCCAGCGCGATCGAGCCGTCCGTGAAGTGGCGCGGCCGCCAGAAGAACCAGTTGCCCTGGATTCCGAGAGGGCCGCCGAGCGGCGTGTCGACCGGCGTCGGCAGCCCGGCGGCCGCGGCCGTGCGGATCGCGTCGTAGTGCTCCGCGGTCAGCAGGCCGTCGCTCAGACCGCGGTCGGCCGCGTCGAGATCGGGGTAGTCCAGCCTGAGGAAGCGCGGGCCGCGCGCCAGCACGTCTTCGCGGACCTGCTTCTCGACGATGCGGAATTCGCCGAGCGGCGTCGAAGGCCGGCCCGCCGCCGTCCGGTTGAACGCGCCGTCTTCGCCGAAGGCGCAGTCGTAGACTTTGATGCGGACGTCGCCGTCCCACAGCTCGAGGACGCCGCGAAGCGTCGAGACTTCGAGGCGCGGATCGGTCAGCGGCAGAGCGACCCCGACCCGCGTGCAAAGGGCGGGGATCTCGTCGTCCTCGAACTCCTGGAGGAGACCGACGCCCGCCACGCACGCGAGCGCGGCGACGACGAGGAACAGCGGAACGAGCCGCGTCTTGATGAATCCCCACATGGGCGAACCGCGGGCGCGCACGCCCGCACGTCCGATTCTTCGGCGCGCGGGCCGCTTCGGCTTGAGCCGTCGCGCGCGTCGCCCGACCGCCGTTTTGGTCGTCGGCGGATCGCAATACGATGCGCCCCTCCCCGGAGAACTCCCCATGCGCGCAGCCGCTGTCTTCACGGTCGCCTTCGTCGCGTTCGCGGCGTGCGACGAGGTTCCCGCCATGTCCGAAGCCCCCCAGGATTCCAAGCCCGCCGCCGAGTCGCGTCCCGCGGACGCCGCCGTGCAGGCGATCGAGAAGTTCATCGCCGACCAGAACGTCGTGAAGGAAGGCGCCTGGAAGGGCAAGCTGAAGGAGCCGCCCAAGCAGACCTTCGACAAGGCGTCGAAGTACTACTGGAAGCTCAAGACGAACAAGGGCGACCTCAAGATCCGCCTCTTCCAGGACGTGGCGCCGATGCACGTCACGAGCACGATCTACCTGACGAAGGTCGGCTTCTACGACAACGTCGTGTTCCACCGCGTCATCCCGGGCTTCATGGCCCAGGGCGGCGACCCGACCGGCACCGGCACGGGCGGCCCCGGCTATTCCTACGACGGCGAGTTCGCGCCGGACGCCCTGCACACCAAGCGCGGCATCCTTTCGATGGCGAACACCGGCCGCCCGAAAACCGACGGCTCGCAGTTCTTCCTGACCTTCGGCCCGACGCCG
>DASPNK010000693.1:0-11368 GCA_035626575.1 Planctomycetota bacterium
GCGACGGTTCGAAGCGCTTCTCGGCGCCCACGGGGACGCCGTGTTCGCCGCGCTTCTGCGGTTCCTCGGCGACCGGTCGGAGGCGGAAGACGTGTGGCAGGAGACGGCGTGGGCCGCGTGGCGCGGATTCTCGAAGCTCGATCCGGCGCGCGATCCTGCGCCGTGGCTCCGCACCCTCGCGTTGAACAAGGCGATCGACCGGCTGCGGCGCAAGGCGGTGCGCCCCGCGGCGGCGGCCGAGGTCGACGTCGACGCGCTGCGCGCACCTCGCGCCGGTGCGCGGATCGACTTTGAAGACGACCTGCGCGCGCTCCCCCCCATGGAGCGCGCCGCGACGTTGCTGCGCTTTCAGGAGGGCTTGAGCGTCGCCGACGTCGCCGCCGCGCTCGGCGCGCCGGAGGGCACCGTGAAGACCTGGCTGTTTCGCGCGCGGGAGAAGCTGCGCCCGCGCTTCGCCGACCTCGCGCCGCGACCACCCGCGGAGGCGAAGCCGTCATGAGCGACGCCGATTGCGGCAGGACGTCCGAGCTCTTCGACGGCGTCGGTCCGGCGAACGCCGCGCGGCGCGGCGCGGCGACGACGCACCTCGTCGTCTGCGCTGAATGCCGGGCGCGGTGGGCGCCCGACGCCGCGTTGATCGAAGCCTTGGCGACGACGCCTTCGGCGACGGCGCCTCCCGTCGCGCTGCGGGCGGCGACGCTCCGCGCCGCACGGCGGCGCGCAGGGATCCTCGCGGCGGCGACTGCGGCGGTGCTGGTCGCGCGGTGCGCCGCGTCGGGCGCTCCGTCGACCCCGCGCGGCGTTCCGCCGCTCACGTCCTCCTCGCCGCCGCCGTCGACGCAGCCCCCCCGCCTCGGTCGCGGCGACGCCCTCGTCGAAACGACGACGCGAAGGATGCCTGAAGGCGGCGTTCTCACCGTCCGCAACACGGCCCCCGACCTCGTCCTCGGAGACCCGCGATGAAGCGCCTTGTTTTGCTCCTCGTCGTCACGTCGGCGGTCCTCGCGCAGTCGGCGCCCGAGACGCGCTCCGCCGCGCCCGCCGTGCGGGAGACCTGCACGTTCGCCTTCGACGCCGTCGACAAACGCCTGACGACGGACGTCACCGGTCGGGGGCTGCTCGAGGGGGACGCCTACTCGCATTTTGAAGCATGGCTCGAAGCGCGCCTCGCGCGGATCTATCGGCATGGGCTGACCTCGGCCGCGATCGAAGCGACGCGGACCGAGCGCATGAGGGTCTTCGAGCCGATCGGTTCGGGAGATCGTCCGCCAGGTTTCCACCCCGGGTCGGGAGTCGCGACGACCTCGCTGTCGTTGTCCGCGGCCGGAGACGCGGAGTCCGTCGGACGTCTGAAGCTCCTCTTCGAAGAGCGCCGATCCGCGCGCAACCGACGAGTCCGCATCCGCGCCCTCGCGGTGGCGCACGACGCAGCGGACGCCGGGGTCGACCGCGCCGTGCGCCGGACGGTTCCCCTCGCGGAGTTCGACGGCGAGCGCGCCCGCGCATCGGCTCTCCCCGGCGCGGAGACGCTGCTCGACGTCGAGCGCGAATCCGCGTTCGGCGACGTCGCGACTCACGATCGCCGGAAGCCTCTCGTGTACGTCGAGGGGTACGAGCGCAGGACGACCGCCCACGGGCCGGTGGTGGTCCCCGTGTTCGGCTCGGCAGACGAAGGCGTCCTTTTCGAGATCGCCGCCCACCCCGGCGAAGGGGGCGCCGACGGTCCGCTGCTGGTGACTCCGCGGTTCGAGGCCGCCGTCGTGCTGACGCCTTTGAACGCATCGGAGATCGCGCTCGACGGCGAGAAGCGCCCCGTCTGGTCGGCCGACCGCAACGCTCTCAGCTGGAAACCCGGCGTCGTCGAGCTGCCGCGGGAGGGCGGAGTTCTCGTCGCGGACCTCTATGTGTTCAAGCCGACCTCGGAGCGAAGACCTTTGCGGCTGCTGGTGTGCGTCGCGGAAGAGGTCGCCGCGACGGAAGCGGTCTCCCGCGTCGAAGCGACCGCGGGCGGCGCGGCGTTCGTGGATTGGAAAGGCGCCAAACCTCCGCGTCACACGCTGACCCTTTGGCGCGGCGACGGGCGTATCGGGACGGTGCGGGTCGTCGCCGGTCACGGCGGCGCTCTTTTGGTCGCGACCCTGGAGGGCGAGACGCCGCGCGTCGGCGACGTCGTGCGCGACTGACAAGCTGCGCCGCGCCTTCCGACGGGTCGGTCGGTCGTGTCCGAACGCCCGCCGGGTTATCACCCCCGCTTCATGACCGGGATCCAAGGGACGACGGCGGGGGCGACGACGGGCGCCCCCAGGTTCTCGACGCTCATCGCCCTCGCGTGGCCGATGATCGTGGCGCGGTTGTCCCAGGCGGTGATCGGCTTCTGCGACGCGCTGAGGTCGGCGCCCCTCGGCGAGGCGCCGCTGGCGGCGGTGACCGCCGGCGCGTTGGACGTCATGCTCGTGGTGATCCTGCCGATGGGCACGGTCTTCATCATCCAGAGCTTCGCCGCGCAGTTGCGCGGAGGCGGACGCGCCGTCGAGGCCCGCCGTTACGCGAACTACGGCCTGCTCATCTCCGCGGCGGCCGGTGCGCTCGGGCTCGCCGCGATCCCGTGGGTCGACGCGACGCTGTCGCTCTTCGACTACACGCCCGAGGTGCGGACGGCCATGGGCGAGTATCTGAGGATCCGTCTCTGGTCGGTCGCCGCGATCGTCGGCGTCGAGGCGCTCGGCAACTGGTACGGCGGCCTCGGGAACACGCGGGTCTCGCTGCTCGCCGGCCTGTTGGGCATGGCGTCCAACGTCGTCCTCAACTACGCGCTCATCCTGCCGCGGTTCGGCCTTCCCGGATACGGCATCGCCGGCGCGGCCTGGGCGAGCGTTCTCGCCTCCTGGATCGCGTTCGCCGTGGTCTGGGCGTTGTACATGCGCGGCATCGGGCACGGGTTGCCGAAAGGCGGCGGTCGGTTCCGCGCGGACGAGTTCCGCCGCGTGCTTCGATTCGGCGTTCCCAGCGGCTTCAACTGGTTCCTGGAGTTCGCCGCGTTCGCCCTTTTCGTGAACGGCGTCGTCCCCGTCCTCGGCACGCACGTCGTCGCCGCCTTCAACGTCGTCATCTACGTCAACATGGTCTCGTTCATGCCCGCCTTCGGCGCCGCATCGGCGGGCGCCATCCTCGTCGGGGAGGCGATCGGAGCGAAACGCTTCGAACACGTGAATCCGTCGGTCCGACTCACGCTGGTCTCGAACGCCGTCTGGATGTCGACCATCGGCCTGGTCTACCTCGCCTTCGGCAAACAGATCTTCGGGTTGTTCGCCCCGCCCGGAAGCGAGACGTCCGCGTTGCTCGATACCGGAGCCCTGCTCCTGACGCTCTCGGCGATCTGGCAGGTCTTCGACGCGGGGGCGCTGACGTTCTCCGAAGCGCTGCGCGCGTCGGGCGATACACGCTGGCCCATGCTCGCGCGGCTGGGTCTCGCCTGGGGAGTTTTCATTCCCGGCGCCTACCTCGCCATCCACCATCTCGGCGGCGGACCGTCGATGCTCGTGGCATGCATGACCGCCTACATCGGACTCCTCGCCGTCCTCCTCTTCTTCCGCTTCCGATCGGGGCGCTGGGCGTCGATCCGCCTGGTGAAGGAAGCGTCGGTCGGGCCCGAGGTCGCGCCCTTCGCCTGACCGCGACCGGTCCCGCCCGCGCCCGCCGACCGCGTATCTTCGAGCCTCGATGACGCCCGACCTCGCGGAGCCGGCGGCGCGGCTCGCCTACCAGAAGTCGCTCGACTGCGTGCACTGCGGGCTCTGCACGCAGGCGTGCCCGACGTACCGGCTCACCGGGCGCGAGACGCAGAACCCGCGCGGACGCATCTATCTCATGCGCGCGCTGCTCGAGGGCCGCGCCGAGCCCACGCCGGACGTCGTCGAGGATCTCGACGCGTGCCTGGTATGCCGCGCCTGCGAGCCGATCTGCCCCTCAGGCGTCCGCTTCGGCGAGCTGATGGCGCACACGCGCGCGGAACTGCGGAAGCCCTCGAAGCGGCGTCGACGCCTCCTGCGCGAGGTCGTTCCCGATCGCGCGAAGGTGCGGCGCCTCGCGACGCTCGTCCGCTTCTGGCAGACGTCGGGTCTCCGCGTGCTCCGCTTCCTGCTGCCGTCGCGCCTGCGGAGGCTCGAGCGGTCGGCGCCGCGCATCGCGCCCGCCGCCGCCCGCGCGCCGCTTCCGCGACGCGTCGAGGCCGTCGGCGAACGTCGCGGGGCCGTCGCCTTCTTCGAAGGGTGCGTGATGCCCGAGCTCTTCCCGGAAGAGAACCGCGCCACGGTCGCGCTCTTCGCGCGGGCCGGCTTCGACGTCGTGATCCCCGCCGCGCAGACGTGCTGCGGCGCGCTGCACGAGCACGACGGCGACCTCGAGTTCGCGCGGACGCTGGCGACGCGGAACGCCGACGCCTTCGACGATCCCGATCTTGAAGCCGTGGTGACGAACAGCGCGGGATGCGGCGCGGCGCTGCGCGGCGCTTCGCACCTCGTGCGCGAAGGCGCCGCCGAGCGCCTCTCGACCCGTGCGATCGACTGGTCGCGGTTCCTGCTCGATCGCGGGGCGACGCTCGAGTTCAGGGCGCCGCTCGAAGGCGGACGCGTGATCGCGACTTACGAAGCTCCCTGTCAGCCGCTGCACGCGCAGGGGGAAGCCGCCGCGCCGCTCGAGCTCCTGCGCCGCGTCCCGGGTCTCGAGCTGCGCCCGATGGACCTTGCGGAGCTGTGTTGCGGGGCGGCGGGCGCCTACGCCCTCGACCGGCCTGAGACGAGCCGGGCCCTGCTCGCCCCGAAACTCGACGCCCTCGCGGCGACCGGCGCGGAAGTCCTGTTCACAGGGAACCCGGGCTGCCTTCTCCAATGGCGGCAAGGCGTCGCGGAGCGCGGACTTCGCGTCCGGGTCGAACACCCGGCGAAGTTCCTGGCCGACCGTCTCGTCTGAACCGGCGGCCGTCGGCCTCGCAGGTCCGCGTCGATCCGGACGCACTGTTCCGCCGATGAGGGAATCGCGCCCCGGATCCCCTCCGGCGCGCCTCGTCACCTCGGAGAAGGACTCCAGCATGTCTCGACGGACTTCCGTCCGCGCCGCCGCCTTCGGCGCCTCGTCCATCGTCCTGCTCGCTCTCGCCGCCGCCCCATCCCGCGAGGCCGCTCCCTCGCCGGTCGCCGTCGTCGCGGATCGGACGCTCGACGCCGCGCCGCCGGCTCAAGCCGCCGCGGCGTCCGCGCGCGCCGCCGCCCTCGCCGCGTTCCGCGAGCGCCCGGTCGTCTTCGCCGCCAACGTCGGCCAGGGCGCCGACGGAGCGCGGTTCGTCGCCCGCGGCGGCGGACTCTCGGTGCAGTGCGCGCGCGACGCCGTCTGGGTCCAGCTGGTCGAGCGCGCGGCGGGGGTCGACGGCCCGCCCGTCCGCGTCGCGCGCGTCGCGCTTCGCTTCGAGGACGCGGCGCCCGGCGCCGCGCCGCACGGCGAGGCGCCCGCCGTCGAAACGGCCTCCTGGTTCACGCCGAACGTCGCGGGCGTCGCGCCGACGTTCAATCGCGTGCGCTATGAGGACCTCGCGCCCGGCGTCGACCTCGTCCTCCGCGGCGACGGCGGCGCCGTGCAGTACGACCTGCACCTCGCGCCGGGCGCCGACCTCGATCGCGTGACGTTCGTGGCGGACGGCGCCGAAGCTCTGGAGTTCGCCGGCGACGGCGCCCTCGTGGTGCGCACGTCCGCGGGCGACCTGCGCCAGGCGCCGCCGATCGCGTGGCAGACCGACGCCGACGGCGCCCGCCTCCCCGTGCCGTCGCGCTTCCGCCGGCTCGGCGGCCTGCGTTACGGGTTCGAAGTCGACGGCCGCGACCCGTCGCTGCCGCTCACGGTCGATCCGGTCCTCTCGTACTCCACCTACCTCGGCGGCGCCGGCGACGACGCCGCATACGCGGTCGACAGCGTGTGGCCCAGCGAAGCGGTGATCGCCGGCCGGACGCTTTCGGCCGACTTCCCGCTGACGCCCGGGGCCGCGGATCCGTCGGCGGTCGGCGTCGAGGCGTTCGTCTGCCGCCTGCGCAACGACGGCGGCCAGGTGCTCGCGTCGACGTACCTCGGCGGCGCCGGCGACGACGTCGCCCGCGCCGTCCGGGTCGGCCCCGACGGGTCGACGTACGTCGCCGGCGCCACCGACTCGCCGGACTTCCCGGTCACGCCGGGCGCGCCCGGCGCGTTCCCGGCGGGCGGGACCGACGCCTTCGTGGCGCGGCTGTCCGCCGACGGATCGGTGCTGCTTCTCGCGGCGCGACTCGGCGGGCCGGGCGACGACGCCGCCCACGGCCTTGCCGTCGATCCGTCGACCGGCGCGATTCGCCTCGGCGGCGTCGCGGCGCCGGGATTCCCGTCGACGCCCGGCGCCCTGCAACCGCTCCACGCGGGCGGCGACGACGGCTTCGTGGCCGAGTTCGCGCCCGGCGGCGGCGCGATCACGTGGGCGACGTTCCTCGGCGGCGCCGGCGACGACTCCGTGCTCGCGCTGGCGGCCGACCCCGGCTCGGGCGAGATCGCCGCGGCGGGCAAGACCGCCTCGACGGACTTCCCCGTGCAGGACGCCTGGCGCCCGGTTCACGGCGGGCTCGCGGACGGCTTCGTCGCCCGGCTGAAACCCGGCGGCGCGCAGCTCGCCTTCGCGACGTTCCTCGGCGGCGCCGGCGACGACTCGGCGCGCGCGGTCTCCGTGGACGCGTTCGGCGCCACTCTGGCCGCCGGCGATACCGACTCCGCCGACTTCCCCGTCACGCCCGGCGCCTTCGACGTCGTGACCGACGCGCGGGACGCCTTCGCGGTCGTGCTCGACGGGACCGGGGCGCCGTGGTTCTCCACGCTGTTCGGCGGAAGCGGCGACGACGAGGGCCGCGGCGCCTTCCTGGACGCGGGGGGCGCGGTCCACCTGTGCGGCGCGACGACGTCGTCCGATCTTCCGGTCTCGGTCGACGCGGCGCAGGCGACGCTCGCCGGCGGAGCCGACGGCTGGTACGCGAAAATCGGCTACGACGGGTCGTACGCGGCGTACGCGACCTACCTCGGCGGCGCCGGCGAGGACGCCGCGGAGGCGGTGTTCTGCGACGCGAACGGCGGCGTCTTCGTCGTCGGCGCGGCGGCGGCCGGGTTCCCGACGACGCCGGGCGCCGCGCAGTCCGCATTCGCCGGCGGCGTGCAGGACGCGTTCGCCTGGGCGACGGTCTTCTGCACGGCCAAGCCGTCCGTTTCGTCGCTCGGCGGCGGCTGCGGCGTCCCGACGGCGCCGATTCTGACGAGCACGAACGGGCTGCTCGGGCAGACGTTCACCTTGACGTTGTCCGATGCGCCGCCGGGCGCCCCCGCCTATCTCTTCGTATCCGCCGTGCCGTTCGCCAACCTGCCGCTGGGCGGCGGGTGCGAGGTCGCGCTCGATCCCGGATCGGCGTTTCCTCTGGCGACATGGACGACCGACGGCGCAGGGCAGGCGTCCCTCGCCCTCTACGTCACGCCCGACTCGGCGTGCTGCGGGCTCGAGCTGGCGTTCCAGGCGCTTGTGTACGGCGCCGGACAGCCGCTCGGCGTCGCCGCGCTGTCGAACGGCGTGCGGACCACGTTCGGCGGGTGACCGGACGCGCGGCGCCGCCCGACGCGCCGCGCGGTCATTCGCGAAACTCGCTTGCACGAACCGCGCTTCCGGGGATAGGCTTTTTCGGTCCCCCGCGATCCTTGGTCGCCGCCGTCGCTCCGAGAGGCCCGACGGCGCGCGCAGGCGCCGGACGGCGGCGCGGCGACGGCGAGATTCCCTGATGAACGGTTCTTCGTGGACGGGCGACGGCGTCTTCGAGTCGCAAAGCTCGCAGGCGCTGGTCGAAAGGCTGAAGGCCTCCACGGCGAAGCGGTCGCCCGGGTTTCAGGAGGCGTTCCGCAAGCTGGAACGGCTCTATCGCCACCGGATCCGTCGGCTCGCGGTGCATCTGATCGGTCCGGAGCTCCGCAAGCGCCTCGGCGAGGACGACGCCGTCTCGATGGCGTGGGGACGCGCGTTCAAAGAGCTCGGCTCCTTCGAGTACCGGCACAAGCGCAGCTTCTACCGGTGGCTCGCCAAGCAGTTGAAGCGGGTGATTCTGGACGAAGCCCGCAAGGCCGAGACGCCGGACGGCGGCGGCGACACCGACTGGGGCGAGATCGCGGCGCCGAACCGCGAGGGCGACGCCTTCTGCATCGCGGCGAAGGAAGAGGTCGCCCGCGCGCTGGAGTCGACGCTCGTGAAAGTCCCCCTTCTCTATCGCGAGGTGCTGCGGGCCGTTCATGTCGAGGGCCTCGACCGCAAGGCCGCGGCCGAGCGCTTCGGCCGCCTTCCGAATACCCTGACCCATCAGTTGAAGCGCGGCCTGGAGCGCTGGCGGGACGTCATCGAGCGCAAGTACGGGGCGGGCGCGTTCGAGGACCTCGTCGGAGACGACTCATGAAGATCATCGGCGCATGGTGCCTCGTCGCGAGCCTCGCGGCGACGGCGGGAGCGCAGTCCCCGTTCCTCGCGGCGCGGCTCAAACCGCAGGAGGTCGCGGCGTATCGCGCGCTCGCGGCCGAAGCGGCGCGTCTGCCCGGCGACGTCGACTTCGAGAACGTCGGCCTCGGCGACGCGATCCGGACGCTCGCCCGGCGCTTCGGGCGGACGTTCGTGATCGACGACGCGCTCAAGGACCGCCTCGACGAACCCGTGGGATTCGTGCTGCGCGACGTGCGGATGGACGTCACGCTGAAGACGCTGGCGCGCACGCGGCGGGTGCGCTTCCTCTACGAAGGCGGATTCGTCCGCGTGACCACTCCGGACGACGCCGATCGCCGCCGGCTCGAGACCCGCATCTACGACGTCTCGGAGCTGCTCTACGCGCCGCCGGACTTCCCCGGCCCGCAGATGGACATCCGCCCGGGCCGTCCGGCGACGCCGCCGGAAGAGTCCGTCGTCGAAGGCCGCTCGACGGCCGAAGTCGTCGACCTCCTGCGCGACCTCCTCGGCGACGCCGCCTGGACGCTCGACGGCGCGACGATCGAGATCTCCGGAAAGATCCTGATCGTGCGCCAGACGCCGGAGCGTCACGCCGAGATCCGGCGCGCGATCGCCGTGCTTTCCGTGCTCTGACGCCGCGCCGCCCTTGCGGGGGCGGCCGGGGCCCCGGCATCATCGGCCGGCCGTGAAGGACGACGAGTTCGTGAGAATCGCGAAGGCGCTGGCCGATCCCACCCGGCGCCGCATGCTGGACGCGCTGCGCGGCGCCGGCGAGCTGAACTGCTCGCAGCTCTGCGCGCTGTTCCCGCTGCGGCAGCCGACCATCTCGCACCACGTCAAGACGCTGCAGGAGGCGGGGCTCGTCGTGCGGCGCGAAGAGGGCGCGTTCCACGTGATGTCCCTCGACGCGGCGCGCCTCCGCGACTTCGCCGCGGCGCTCGACCGCCCGCGCGGCGCCGCACGTTCAGCCGCCCGCGGAACGCGCGTCCCGGCGCGGACGGCCGCCCGGCGCCGTTCGCGCGCCTGACGCGACCGCCTTCCCGACGGACGTCCCGCTTGCGTCGCGGCGCATCGACGTCTATCAATGCGCCGTATCGAAAGGCGTCGATATCCACGGAGCGGTGGGATCGACGCGCGCGCCGCTCCGAGGCGGCGGCGGAGCCTCCGATGTCGCCGAAATCCGATCTCTTCTCCAGGCTGGTGGTCGGCCCCTACGTCCTGCCGAACCGCGTCTTCATGGCGCCGCTCACGCGTTGCCGCGCCGACGCCGACGGCTCGCCCGGCCCCCTGAGCGCCGAGTATTACGCGCAACGCGCGTCCGCCGGGCTGATCGTCGCCGAGGCCACGCGCGTGCGGAGCGACTCCGTCGCATACCCGAACACCCCCGGCATCTACGAGCCGAAGCACGCGACGGCGTGGCGCGAAACGACGCGGGCCGTCCACGCGAAGGGAGGTCGCATCTTCCTTCAGCTCTGGCACGTCGGCCGCGTCGCGCACCCGAGCTTCACCGGCGGGACGCCCGTCGGGCCGTCGGCGATCGCCGCGGCCGGAACGACCTGGACGCCGAAGGGTCAGGAGCCGTTCGTCCTCCCGCACGCGATGACCGAACCGGAGATCCTGGAGATGGTCGACGCCTTCCGCACCGCGGGCGCGCTGGCGCTCGAAGCGGGCTTCGACGGCGTGCAGATCCACGGCGCGAACGGCTACCTCGTGGACCAGTTCCTCCGCGACGGAAGCAACCGCCGCACGGACCGCTGGGGCGGGTCGCCGGAGAATCGCTGTCGATTCCTGCTGGCGGTCGTCGACGCCGTCGCCGACGTCTGGGGGCCGGCGCGCGTCGCGGTGCGGCTTTCGCCGAGCGGCACGTTCAACGACATGCGCGACTCCGATCCGCGCACGCTCTTCGCGCACGCCGTCCGCGAGCTTTCGAAACGCGGCCTGGCCTTCCTCGAAATCCGCGAAGCCGGCGACGACGACGTGCGGCACGGCGCGGATCCGATCCCGGTCGCTTTCTTCCGCCCGCTCTACGCCGGCGTCCTCGTGGCGAACACCGCCATGACGGCGGCGAAGGCGAACGGGTACCTCGCCGAAGGCGTCGCCGACGCCGCCTCGTTCGGGACCGCGTTCCTCGCCAACCCCGACCTGCCCGAACGCCTGCGGCGGGGCGCGCCGCTCAACGCCGCGGACGCGTCGACGTTCTACACTCCCGGCCCGAAGGGCTACGTGGACTATCCCGCGCTCGCGGGCTGATCCCCGACGGCGACGACTCCCGGAGCGACGGAGGAACCTCCATGCCGGAACGCATCGACGCGCCGACCCTGATCCGGGCGGCGGGCACGAAACCGAAGGTCATCCGCGAGTACGTCGGTCGCGTGAACACCGGCACGCCGGAGTTGAGCGTCGCGCACATGACCAGCCCGGGCGGCTGGGTCGAGCCCGGTCAGCGACCGGAATTCGACGAATGGTCGCTGGTGCTTCGCGGCCTCCTGCGCGTCGAGCACGAAGGCGGCGCGCTCGACGTCCGCGCCGGACAGGCCGTGCGCGTGCGGCGCGGCGAATGGGTCCGCTACTCGACGCCGGATCCCGACGGCGCCGACTACGTCGCCGTCTGCCTCCCGGCGTTCGCGCCCGACACCGTGCACCGCGACGCCTGACCGCCGCGGTCCCCGGCACGGGGCGGATCGGACCGGGGCCCGGCGGACGGTCGACGATGCGGGGCCGTCGCTCCGCTTCGCTCCGCGCGCGGGCCTCCGCGGCCCTCGGGACGGCGGCTCTCGCCGCGTCAGACCTTGACGACTTCGGCGGGGAGCTTCTTCAGCAGCACCGAGATCGTTCCTG
>DASPNK010000694.1:0-4001 GCA_035626575.1 Planctomycetota bacterium
TCCACGAGGACCAGCGCCACCGCGGAGCCCCAGCCGCCGTCTCCGATGACCGTGTATCTCATCCCTGGCTGACTCCGTCGCGCGGTCCGGCGGACCGCCGCGTCCCGATCTTCGGCTCCGTGCCCGCGGCGATCCGGGCGAGATTGCCGCGATGCCGCACCGTCACCCACGCGGCGATCAGGGCGAACAGCCCGAGGATCCACCGCCCGCCGGCGCCGAGCGCCTCCGCGCGCCCGACCACGGCGACGTACAGGAACGGCAGCGCGACGGCCGCGACGACGCTCCCCAGCGAGATCATGCGAAACGCGGCCAGCGTCGCCCCGAACAGCCCGAGCGTCGCGAGCCCCGCCCACGGCGCGAGGGCGACGATGAGGCCCGACGCGGTGGCGACGCCTTTGCCTCCGCGAAACCCATGCCACAGCGGATAGCAGTGGCCGAGGAACGCCGCGAGCCCGACGCTCGCCGCGAGGGGCGGCCCGCCGTCCCACGTCGCGCGGTCTTCGCAGGCGCGCAGCGCGGCCGGCAGCGCGAAGCCCTTCAGGAAGTCGAGCGCGTACACGATCAGCGCCCATTTGCGGCCGAGCGCGCGGCCGACGTTGGTCGCGCCGAGGTTCCCGCTGCCGATGGTCCGCAGGTCGACGCCCGCCCGCGCGCGGACCACGAGGTACGCGAACGAGACCGACCCCAGCAGGTAGCCGGCGAGGATCCACGCGGCGGGAACCAAGTCGTTCATTCCAAGCGCGTTCCGGAGCGCCGCCGGAACGCGGCGACGCTAACAGCGCGCCGCGCCGCAGGGCGGCGCGGTCCGGCGTCGACGAGGTCGCGGGACGGTCGCGCGACCCGCGCTAATCTCCGCCCATGTCGTCCGAGTCCCCGGTCCCGTTCGAGAAGCTCCGGCTCGACAACGGCGTCGTCGTCATCCTCCATCAGGACCGCCGCCTGCCGACGGCGTGCGTGAACCTCTGGTACCACGTCGGCGCCAAAGACGAGCCCGCGGGCCGGTCGGGCTTCGCGCACCTCTTCGAGCACCTCATGTTCATGGGCACGCGGCGCGCCCCTCAGGGCGACTTCGACCGGATCATGGAGGGCGCCGGCGGTCAGAACAACGCGACCACGAGCGAGGACCGCACGAACTACTTCTCGTGGGGACCGTCGACGCTGCTGCCGACGCTGCTCTGGCTGGAGGCCGACCGCCTGGAAGATCTCGGCGCGGCGATGACGCAGGAGAAGCTCGACCTCCAGCGCGACGTGGTGCGCAACGAGCGCCGCCAGTCGTACGAGAACGAGCCCTACGGGAACGCCGAGCTCGAAGTGAACGGGCTGATGTTCGCCGAGACCCACCCGTACCACCTGCCGGTGATCGGCTCGCACGCCGACCTCGAGGCGGCGACGGTGGACGACGTGCGCGAGTTCTTCGCCACGTACTACGTCCCCAACAACCTGTCGATCGCGATCGCCGGCGACTTCGACCGCGACGCGACGCTCGACCTCGTCTCCGGCCTCTTCGGAACCTTGCCCCGCGGCGCCGAGCCGCTGCGGCGCGACGCCGCGCCGGCGCGCCTCGGCGGGCCGATCCGCCGCACGGTGCGCGACCCCGCCGTCGAGTTCGCCCGCACGTCGCTGATCTGGCACAGCCCGGCGCTGTTCGCCGCGGGCGACGCGGAGTGCGACGTCATGGCGAAGATCCTCGGCGACGGCATCTCCAGCCGCCTGCAGCGGCGCCTGATGGTCGACGAGCTGCTCGTGCAGTCGGCGGGGGCGTGGCAGCAATCGATGCAGCTCGGCTCGCTGTTCCGCATCGACGCGGTCGCCGACGAAGGCGTCGAGCTGGCGCGGATCGAGGCCGCCGTCGACGAGACGATCCGCGCGTTCCTCCAGGACGGGCCCACCGCGCACGAGCTGGAACGCGTCAAGGCGCAGTCCGAATCCGAACACGTCGCGAGCCTCCAGCGGCTGCTGGAGCGCGCCGACCGCCTCAACCTCTACGACGCCCATTTCGGCGACCCGGACGGGTTCGACCGCGACGTCGGCCGTTATCGCCGCGTCTCGCGCGAGTCCGTCATGAACCGCGCCGCCGCCGTCCTCGACCCGAACGCGCGGCTCACGCTGCACGTGCTGCCCGAAGAGGAGGTCGCGTGACCGCGACGACCAACCCGCGCGACGTGCGCCCGGCGATCGCGCCGCCCGGACCGTTCATTCCGCCTCCGCCCGCCGCGTTCGAGATGGCGGCGGGCGCCCGCGGCTTGATCCACGAGCGGCACGAGCTGCCGCTGGTCCGCGTGCAGCTTCTCCTTCAGGGCGGCGGCGCCGCCGATCCCGTCGATCAGGCCGGCCTCGGCGACCTCGCCGCGACGCTGCTCAAGGAAGGCGCCGGCGACTGCGACGCCGTGGCGTTCGCCGAAGCGCTCGACGCGCTCGGCGCGTCGTTTTCGGTCGGCGCGTCCGCGGACGCGACGGCGCTCCACCTCGCGGTGCTCAAGAAGCACCTGAAGCCCGCGATGAACCTGCTGCTCGACGCGCTGCTTCGGCCGCGTTTCGACGCCGCCGCGTTCGCGCGGGTCAAGGCCCAGACCATCGGCGCGCTGCGTCAGCGCAACGAGCAGCCGCAGGCCGCGGCGTCGCTCGCCGCCGTGCGGACGTTGTTCGGCGAAGGCCATCCGCTCGGCCGCGCCGTCGACGGCTCGCCGGAATCGGTCGAGCGACTCGCGCTCGCCGACGTCAAGGCGCGGTGGGCCGCCGCCGCCGCCGCGCCGCTGTCGGTGCTGGCGACGGGCGACGTCGCGCCCGACGAGCTGCGCGCGCTGCTCGACCCCGCGCTGGAGGCCCGCGCGCGGTCGGCGTCGGGCGCGCCGCCGCGGGTCGGCTCGACGCCGGCGCAGCGCGGCCCGACGCTGCGCACGACCTTCGTCGACCGACCGGGCGCGCCGCAGTCGGTGATCTTCTTCGCCTGGCCGGGCCCCGGCTACGCCGACCCCGAGCGCCTCGCGTTCGCGTCGGCGGTGTCGGTGTTCGGCGGCAGCTTCACCAGCCGCCTCAACGCGAACCTCCGCGAGAAGCACGGCTTCACCTACGGCGCCCGAGCCCGCGGCGACTACTACCGCGGCGCGGAGAAGCCCGCCGAAGGCCCCGGCCTCGTCACCGCGTCGGCGGCGGTCAACGCCGAGCACACCGGCGCCGCGGTCCGCGAATTCCTGCGGGAATTCGACCGCATGCGCGCCGGCGACATCGTCGCCGACGAGGTCGAGAAGGCGCGCGCCGGCATCCGCAACGGCCGCGTCTACGGATGCGAGACGCTCGAGGGGCAGATGGGCGAGCTGACGCTCATCTCCACCTTCGACCTCCCGCTCGACCGCAGCGCGCGCGACCTCGCCCGCCTCGAGGCTCTCACCGTCGCCGACGTCAACGCCGCCGCGCGCCGTCTGCTGCCCCCCGACGGCGGCGTGCTCGTCGTCGCCGGCGCCCGCGCGGCGGCGGAGCCGCAGCTCCGCGCGCTCGACCTTCCGCTCGTCTTCTGACAGGACCGCGGTCCGTCGGCCTGCAGCCGTGCCGCGTCCGCGGCAGACCGACGATGCGGGCGCGTCCACAGGTTCGTCTCGCGGCGGGCGCCGCACGGACCGCGGACGCATCGCCTCAGAAGTGCAACGCGTGGACCGCGGAGGCCCGCGCGCGGAGCGGAGCGGAGCGACGGCCCCGCATCGTCGGTCGCTGGAAGTCGCCGTCGGGGCGGGTGATCGTCGTCGTCGACGTTCTGCATCTACCGCCGACCGACGATGCGGGCGCGTCCTCGGAGGCTGCGCCTCCTCGGCACGGCGCTCCGCGGATTCATCAGGCTTCCGCAAGCGTCGCTTCGCGTTTTTTTTGGGGGTCGACCATGGACGGACGGCGACCGTCGGACGCGCGGCGGCGCGGCGCTTCCGTGGTGCGGACGGCGTTCAGGTCAGCCGCGGATCAGGGGGTCTCGGGCGCGTCGTCGTCGGCGTCGGGGCGGTACGTCTCGCCGC
>DASPNK010000695.1:0-3589 GCA_035626575.1 Planctomycetota bacterium
TGGCGCGCCTCGGGCGGCTCATCCAGTACATCCCGTTCACCGTGACGCAGGGGTTCACCAGCGCCATCGGCGTGGTGATCGGCGTGCTGCAGCTCAAGGACTTCCTCGGCCTGCCGATCGCGAAGCTCCCCGAAGGCTTCCTCGCGCAGGCCGCGACCATCGGCGCGCGGATCGGCGAAGCCCGCGTCGAGGACTTCTCGATCGGGCTCGCCACGTTCGTCACGCTCGTCTTCTGGCCGCGCGTCACCAAACGCGTGCCCGCGCCGCTGGTCGCGCTCGTGCTCGGCGCGGCGCTCGCCGAAGCCGCCCGTCGGTGGGCGCCCGGCTTCTCGGTGGCCACGGTCGGCTCGCGGTTCGCGAACGCCGTGTCGCCGCCGTCCTTCGCGCTGCCTTGGACGCTCCCCGGCGCCCACGGCGAGACGTTCGCGTTCGATTTCGACGCGGTGCGCCGGCTCCTGCCGTCCGCGTTCGCGATCGCGCTGCTGGTGTCCATCGAGTCGCTGCTTTCGGCGGTGGTCGCCGACGCGCTGATGGGGACGAACCACGATCCCGACGCCGAGCTGATGGCGCAGGGGACCGGCAACTTCGCCGCGGCGTTTTTCGGCGGATTCGGCGCCACCGGCGCGCTCGCGCGCACCGCCACCAACGTGCGCGCCGGCGCGCGGTCGCCGGTCTCGGCGGTCGTGCACGCCGCCGTGCTGCTCGCGGTGTCCGCGTGGGCGGCGCCCTGGATCGCCTACCTGCCGATGGCGTCGCTCGCGGCGCTGCTGATGATGACGGCCTGGAACCTGGCCGACGTCCGCTACTTCGCCCGCCTCCTCCGCCAATCGCCGTCGCACGACGTGGTCGTGCTGATGACGTGTTTCGTCCTGACGCTCGTCTTCGATATGGAGGTCGGCGTCACCGCCGGCGTGACGTTGGCGTCGCTGCTCTTCATGCGCCGCATGTCGGAGTCCGTGGGCTTCCGCACCGCCGCGCCGTCGCCGGCGTCGCAGGAGGCGCCGCCGCCGGGCGTCGTCTTCTACGAGGTGGCCGGGCCCTTCTTCTTCGGCGCCGCGGCCAAGCTGGTGTCCCGCCTGAAGGACGTGCTCGGCTCGGCGCGCTGCCTCGTGCTCGACGTCGGCGCCGTGCCGTTCATCGACGCCACGGGACTCGTGAACCTCCGCTCGGTGGTCGACCGCCTCCGCGTCCGCCGGACTCCGATCCTCCTCGCGCGCGTGCAGCCGGAGGTCGCGCGCGCGCTGCGCCGCGCCGGCCTCGAGCCGGAGCCGGGCGTCTTCGAGCTGCACGACGACCCGCAGTCGGCGGCCGCGTCCGCGCGCGCCATCGCCGCGGGCGACGTTCCCTGGGGCCGCACGCCGGCGCCGCCGCGCGGCGCGTGAGGCGCGCCTCGGTCGAGGCGCCGCAAGGCCCCGCCTTCAGGAGTACAGGCCGGTGCCGCGGGAGCCGCGCAGGGCCCAGAGCGCCCAGACGTGCGACTCGGGGACCTTGATGCGCTTCGCGAGCGCGGCGGGCTCGTACTTCGCGTTGCCGTAGCGCGCGAGGACGTACGCCTGCATCTCGCGGTGCTCCTCGTAGAGCTTCTCGAGATACGCGTCGTCGCGGAGCTTCGTCTCGTCGTCGGCCGACAGCTCGACGTCCCAGATCGGGAGATGCTCGCGACCCTGAAGGTGGTTGCGGATGTTCTCTTCGGTGACCAGCTCGCGCAGCTTCATCGGCTCGTCTCCGTGAGGAACATGCCGCGGCGGCGGCGGGGCCTCAACCGATCGACGCCGACGGCGCGGGTTGCGCGCTGCGGCGATGCGTCGGCACGGTGAGCATCGCCGGGCACAGCTCCTGGAAGAAGCACTCGCCGCAGACGGCGCGGTCCTCGGAGATCGGGAAACCGTCGCACGGCGGGTCGTCGCGGTGCAGCTCGATCATCCGTCGGAGGTCGCCCGCGATGCGCGCTTCGACCTCGGCGAGGCGCGCGGCGTCGACCGCGACCTCCCGCACTTCGACGCCGTCGCACAAATACACCAGCAGGGCGCGGATGCGGTCCGACGGGTAGCCCCACACCGCGCGCGCATGGAGGGCGTAGGAGAGCACCTGCAGCGCGTCGTCGTCTTTGGGGGCGCCGGTCTTCCAGTCGTAGAGGACGCACGTGCCGTCGTCGTCGCGGGCGAAGTCGGGGAGCGCCCACACGCGGCGGCCTTCGATGCGGACGTCCTTCAACGCATCGAAATCGGGGCGGTCGTCGATCCACAGCCAGCGCGTGCGGTCGGTGCGACGCAACGCGTCGAAGAGGTCGGATTCGGCGAAGTTCCGCGTCGCGCGGCGCGCCGTTTCGCCGGCGCGGGCGATCGCCTCGGCGGAAGGGCCGTCGCCGTAGTAAAGCTCGAACACGGGCGGCGAAGTCTTCGCGGCCGCGCGCCACCGCATCTCGCGCGCGTCCTTCCAGACGCGGTTCATGTACGCCCGCGCAAAGGCCACCGCGTCGTCGGGCGCGACCGTCTCGCCGTCGCGCGTCGCGACCAGCGTGCGCCGGAGGGCGTCGTGGACGGCGAGCCCCGCGAGCATCGGCAGGTTGGTCATCTGCGAGAGACGGTAGGCGGCCTCGCGCTCCGGCGGCGCGTCGCGGCGCCAGCCGTTCCACTTGAGGTAGTACTGGTACCAGTACCGCCGACGGCAGGCTTCGAAGGTCGTCATCCGCGTCCGCGACCACGAGACCTCGTTGACCGGCGTCGCCATGGCGGCGGACTATAGCCGCCTCCGAGGAGCGCTCATGGATCCCAGGCATCCGGATCTCGCCGACGCGTCGCGGTCGACGCTCGTGGTCGTCGACGTGCAGGAGAAGTTGTTCGGCGTCATTCACGACGCGGCCCACGTCGAAGCGGCGCTGGTCAAGGCGATCCGCGGGGCGGCGGCGCTGCGGGTGAAGACGCTGGTCACCGAGCAGTACCCGGCCGGCCTCGGCCCGACGGTCGCCGCGGTGCGCGAAGCGGCGTCGGGCGCCGTCCGCGTGGAGAAGATCTGTTTCTCCTGCGGCGACGAGCCCCGATTCATCGAGACCCTGCGCGAGTCCGACCGCGACACCGTGGCGCTGGTGGGCATCGAGGCCCACGTGTGCGTGCTGCAGACGGCGTTCGACCTCCTCGCGCGCGGTTACCGCGTCCACGTGGCCGCCGACGCGACCGGGTCGCGGCACGACGCGAACCGGCGGATCGCGCTCCGGCGGATGGCGCGGGCGGGGGCGCAGATCACCTGCGTCGAGTCGCTGCTGTTCGAGTGGACCCGCGAGGCGAAGGGCGACCGCTTCAAGGCGATCTCGAAGCTCGTGAAGTGAGAGGCGTTCGTTTACCCTCGCCGCCATGAGCGGCCGCACCTTCCGGGCGATCCTCCCGGTCTCGTTCGGGGACGTCGACTACGCGCGGATCCTCTACTACCCGCGCCTGTTCCACTTCTGCCACGTCACCATGGAGCGCTTCTTCGACGAAGCGGTCGGCGTCTCCTACGCCAAGGTCTTGTCGGAGCGAAAGATAGGGTTTCCGACCGTCCATACCGAGGCGGACTATCGCCGGCCGATGCCTTACGGCCTCACGCTGCAGAT
>DASPNK010000696.1:0-2770 GCA_035626575.1 Planctomycetota bacterium
CCCTACCGCGACGCCATCGTGAAGATCATCGCCGAGGAGAAGGGCCACCAGGGGCTCGGCGAGCGCATCGTGATCGACCTGTGCAGGAGCGGGCGCTACGACGACGTCAAGCAGGCGCTGTTCGACAAGTGGTTCCGCATCGGGATGCTCTCCTTCGGGCGGCCGAAGTCGGAAGGCAACCGCTACGCGATGAGCGTCGGCCTGAAGAAGCGCGACTCCGGCGACGTGATGCGGGACTACGTGAACGACATCAAGCCGGCGATGCGCGAGTGCGGCCTCACGTTCGCGCCGGTTTCGAAGTGGGCGCTCGACGTGCCGGCCGACCTCGACGTCGCGCTCTGAGCGCGGGCGGATCCGCGCCGTGGCCGCCGACGGATTGGGGACCGACTTCGCGGGACGCCGCGCGCTGATCACCGGCGGCGGCTCCGGCATCGGCGCCGCGACCGCGGCCGCGCTGGCGGCGGCCGGGGCGTCCGTCGTCCTCGTCGGCCGCCGCGCGGAGCCGTTGGAGCGGCTCGCCGCGAAGCTGGGGACGGAGCACGGCGTCGACGCGCTTCCGTTCCCGGCCGACGTCGTGCGGCCCGATCAGGTGAACGCCGCGTTCCGGTTCGCGGCGGCGATCGGCGCGCCGGAGATCGTGGTGTGCGCCGCGGGGGTCGCTCACGCCGGCAAGCTCGAGAACGTCTCCGACGACGACGTCGACCGCGTGCTGGCGGTGAACGTGAAAGGCGCCTGGAACGTCGCCCGAGCCTGCGTGCCGGCGATGAAGGCGGCCGGATACGGGCGCATCGTGCACGTCGCGAGCACGGCCGGCGTGCGCGGCTACCGCTACAACGCGCTTTACGCCGCGTCGAAGCACGCGCTCTGCGGGTTCACCCGGTCCCTCGCCGCGGAGCTGCTGCCGTCGGGCGTGACGGTCAATGCGGCGTGCCCGGGCTTCGTCGACACCGATCTGGTCGACGCCGCCGCGCGCGACGTCGCGGAGAAGACGGGCCGCACCTTCGAAGAGGCGAAGCAGGTCCTCGGCGCGCAGAATCCGCTCGGCCGCCTCGTGACCCCCGAGGAGGTCGCGCACGCGATCCTCTTCCTCGCCGCGGCGTCGTCGTCGGCGATCTCCGGCGTCTCGCTCATCGTCGACGGCGGCACGCCGCACTGGTGACGCCGTGCGCCGCCCGGCGGGCGCCTGGACCGCGGAGGCCCGGCGCGGCGCGCAGCGGCGCACCGGCCCCGCATCGTCGAGTTTCAGCAGTTCTCGACGCGGCGTCGACCGCCCGGCGTCGCCGTCCCTCGCACGTCGCCGCCCGACGGAGCAGGGCCGTCCCTCCGCTCCGCTTCAGGCCGGGCCGCTGCGGTCCAGGCGTCGGCTGCAACCTGACGCCCGCCGTCACTCCGACGTCGGTAGGACGCCTCGGCTGAATCAGCGACAGGCGCCTGGACCGCGGAGGCCCGGCGCGGCGCGCAGCGGCGCACCGGCCCCGCATCGTCGAATTTCAGCGGTCCTCGACGCGGCGTCGACCGGCCTGCGTCGTCGTACCTCGCACGTCGCCGACCGACGGAGCAGGGCCGTCCCTCCGCTCCGCTTCGGGCCGGGCCGGCTGCGGTCCAGGCGTCGGCCGCAGCGGGCGGATCGCTTCGGCCTTGCGCTTGACGGCGCGCCGGGTTTCGGGTTTCGTGCGGCCATGAGCGCTCCAAGCCCCGCCGACGGCGAATTCAGAGTCGAGCGCGCCGACGGGCTCGCGGTCGTCACGTTGACCCGTCCCTCGAAACTCAACGCCCTGACGCTGCCGCTCTACCGCGCGCTGACGGACTGGTTCTTCGCCGAACAGGACCGCGCCGAGACGCGCGCCGTCGTGATCACCGGAGAGGGCCGCGGCTTCTGCAGCGGCGGCGACGTCAACGAGATCATCGGCGCGCTGCTCGGCAAGCCGATGCGCGACGTCCTGGCGTTCACGCGCCTCACCGGCGAGCTGATCGGAGCCATGCGCCGGTTCGACCGTCCGATCGTCGCGGCGCTGAACGGCGTGACCGCGGGCGCCGGCGCCGTGATCGCACTGGCCTCCGACTTCCGCGTGATGAGCGACGCGGCGACGATCGCGTTCCTCTTCACCAGAGTCGGCCTCACCGGCGCCGACATGGGCGCGGGCTACCTCCTGCCGCGCGTCGTCGGCTTCGGCCGCGCCACCGAGATGCTCATGCTCGGCGACGCCGTTCCGGCCGACGAGGCGTTGCGCACCGGCCTGGTCCACCGCGTCGTCCCCCCCGCCGAGGTCGCATCGACCGCGACCGCGCTCGCCCGCCGCCTCGCCGACGGCCCGACCCTCGCGCTCCGCATGACGAAGAAAATGCTGGAGAACGAGTGGTCGATGAGCCTCGGCCCCGCGTTGGAGGCCGAGGCGCAGGCGCAGGCGCTGCTGATGATGGGCGAGGACCACGCCGAGTTTCACCGGTCGTTCCGCGAGAAGCGCCCCCCCGCCTTCAAGGGACGCTGAGCGGCCGTTCCCGTCGCCGCGCGCCGTCGCGTATCCTCCGCGCCGCATGGACTTCGAGCCCCGTCCCCAGGAACGCGAGGTGCAGGCCCGCGCCCGACTCTTCGGGCTCGAGTTTCTCCAGGGACACGCGCGCGCCGCCGACGAGGGCGGCTTCTTCGACCGCACGCTTCCGCCGCGCTTCGGCGAAGCGGGCCTCCTCGGCGGCCCGCTGCCGCGCGCGTTCGGCGGCGAGGAGTGGACGAAGGTGGCCTGGGCGCTCGCCATGGAGGAGCTCGGGGCGA
>DASPNK010000697.1:0-5952 GCA_035626575.1 Planctomycetota bacterium
CCTCAAGAAAAACGACGTCGCGTTTCCGATCTACGCCGATCACGGCAATCGCTTCGCCGACCTCCTGCGCGCCAAGACCACGCCGCACTGCATGGTCGTCGACGCCAAAGGCGTCCTCCGCTACAGCGGAGCGCTCGACGACGACGGCCGCGACAAACTCGGCGACAAGGCGACGCCGTACTTCAGGAACGCCGTGGAGGCGGTGAAGAACGGCCGCGCCCCGGCCGAGGCGACGAACGCGCCCTACGGCTGAATGATCAAACGCGAACCGGCCGTGCGCCGGTGACGTCGTTCCTGCGACGGGCCCTTCATGGGCCCGTCGTCGTTTCCGCCCGGATCGCCGCTTCGAGCGCGTCCGGGTCGAATCCGAAGGGCCCGGGCCCGCCCCGGAAGGCGATGCGGCCGTCGCGATCGATCAGGTAAAGGCGGTCGGGCCACGCTTCATAGGCCTCGCCGACGGCGTCCGACGGCTCATCGACGACGCCGGGCAGGGGATCGAGGTCGAGGGCGCGCCAGCAGACGTTCGCCGTCGCCAGCCGCTCCTCGAGCGTGCGCGGCTCCTCGACCGGCGCGCCGGGCGCCGGCATCGGCCACGCCGAGTCGATCGCATGGGCTTCGCGGATGTACACGACGAGGAACGCGACGCGGTCGCCCCAGGTCGCGTGCAGGGTCTTCAGCCGACCGGCCGAAGCGCGGAACGGCGGTCAGGTGAAGCTTCCGAAGATCAGCGCGACGGGCGTCCGACCCCGGAAGTCGGACAGCGCCACGTGGCCGCCGCCGTCGCGGCGGCGCAGGCGGAATTCGGGCGCGACGTCGCGGGCGCCGGGAGGGAAGCGCCCGACGCGCGGCTCGGGGCCCGGCGCGGTCCGCTCGCGGAGCGCGACGCGCCCGTCGCCGTCGCGATCGCGGGCCTCGATCCACGCCTTCATTTCGTCGCGGCCGAGCTTCCCGTCGCGATCGGCGTCGACGGCCGCGGCGAGGGTCGCGAAGCCGTCCTCCCGCACCGTCGCGCCTTCCGCCGCCGACAGCGCGCCGTCGCCGTCGAGGTCGAGATCGGCGAAGGCGTCGTCGACGTCGTCCGGTCCGACGGACGTCGCGTCGGCGCCCCCGATCAGCCGGACGGCGAGATACGGCGCGGCGATCGACGCGGGCATCGAGACGGGGCGCTCGAAGTCGGCGCGTGCGACGACGCCGTCGCCGTCGCGGTCGAGATTGCGGAACGCTTCCGCGCCGCGCGCGTGCTCTTCCGCGGTGATGCGCCCGTCGCCGTCGCGGTCGTATTTCGCGGCGAGCGCCGCGAAGGGATCCGGAGCGGGGCGCGACTCGCGGGGCGCCGCGACCGCCTCGGACGACTCGGGACCGGAGGCGCAGCCCGCGAGGAGTAAAGCCGGGAGCCAGGCGCGGCGGAGGTTCATGGGCCGGATTGTGCCGGCGGGCGGTCGTGCAGACCCGTCAGGCGCGGCGGACCCGCGCTCCGCATCCCGGCCGGCGCAGCGAAAGGCGACGCACGTAAGTGTTTTCGCCTTCCGACGCCGTTTTCGACTCTACGCTCGCAACCGCTTAAGTTGCAGGACTTTCCGAGCTCCCCGACCAGGACTCGAACCTGGAACCAAGTGATTAACAGTCACCTACTCTACCATTGAGCTATCGGGGATCGTTCCGACGCGCCGGGGGTCGCCCGACATGAGGGAGGCGGATCATATGAAGGTCGACCCGCGGCTCAAGGCGCCTTGAGAGGGCGGGTTGGGTCGTGTGCGCGCGACGGCGGGCGGCTCCGGACGGCCTGGCGCCTTCACCGCGTGCCGAACTGTGGACCGTTCGGTCACCCGACCTCGCGACGCCCGAATCCGCCGCATGGGTTGCACTTCGCAGCGCACCGGCGCGCCACGGTCCTGAAGCTCTCACGACGTCGGGAGATGGCATTTTCTCCCGGCGAACGCGCGAATCGTCGACGCGCGAAGGGGGAAACGCAGGCGGTCGGCCGCTTCAAGTCCCTGACGGCAAAGTCCGAAAAATCGCGTGAAGCCAACAAGACCGCAGCGTAGGCGGGGGGCGATCAGGCGGAGGTTTTTCGAGAGAAAGCCATGGACGGAAGCGACTTTCCAAGCGACTTCATCCTGCGCGTGCGGACGCTCGACGGCGACGCGGCGGGCGCCGTCTTCTCGCTGAATGAACAGGCGATCGTCGCGCGCTTTCCGAGGCCGCACCTTCCGCAGCTCGCAGTGGGGCGGGAAGTGATGGCGGCGTTCGAAGGCGGCGGCCTTCGTCGTCGCTTCGGGCTTCGCACGCGGGTGGGCGGGTGGCACGAGTCCGAATCATTCCGCGCCTACACCTTCCGGCCCTGCGACCCGGTCGACTTCTTCGACCGGTTCGTCTACCCCTATCACAACGGCCTTCTGCGGCGCGAGACGGCGCGGTTCACGCCGGAGCCGGAGCGTCCGCCGCGCGTCGAGGTGCTCGGCGGCGCCGACGGCCGCGGGTCTCTCGCGAGACTGCTCGACCTCTCGTTGGCGGGACTGCGGGTCTGCATTCCGCCCCATCACGCCGACGCGTTCGCCACGGCGCAGAGGATCCGGGTTCGTTTGCAACCTCCCGGACGGAACCGGTACCTCGAACTGGTCGGCGACATCCGCCACGCGTCTCTCGGCGAAGAGGGGCTGACCTTCGGCATGCGCATCGACTGGACGGCCGCCCAGGACGCGAACGCCTCCGAAGCGTTCCTCACGGACTACGTGATGGAGCTCCAGCGCGCGCAGCTTTCCACCAAGGCGACGCAGCCCGTCGCCGTCTGAAACAACTCAGCGATCGCCGCGGCGGCGGGGACGGGTCTTCCTCACCGTGAGCACCCGCCGTCGCGGCGAACGCCCCTTCGACTCATGAACGTGTCCCTCGACTTCTCCTTCCACCTTCTGCGCGCGGCGACCGATGCGCTGGCGTTGTCGCCGGACTCTCCTGCGGATCGGCTGCGCGGGGTCCTGACCGCGCTCGACGCGGTCGTCGTCAGCGGCGTGGGGGATCCCTTCGCCGCCGAATCGCGGCGCCTGGTCCGACGCCTCGCCCCGCTGCGGGGCGGCCGGCGAGGCGTCCGGGACTCCGAGGTCGCGGCCATCACGCGGGACGTCTTCGCGCTCGAGGCGGCCCTGCGACGCCGCCATGGAGCGCCGGAAGCGCTGGTCCCGGTCTGATCCGTCGAACCTCCCGGCCGACCGTCTCCATGGACGCGTCGGCTGATTCCTCGCCGCGCGGCCCGTAGCCGCGCGGCATTTTTTTTGGCCCGGGAGCGGCTTTCGGTGCTCGGAGCGGAGCCGAGGAACCGACCCGCCGTCGCCGCCTCCGCGCGCCGCCGTACGGCTCGATTGCCGCAAGAGGCGGCGCGGATAGGATCGGCGGCAGCGCGCCCGCCGCCTCGTGCGCCCGGAGCGCGTCGCGCCCGCCGCCGTAACTCGGCCACCGCGCCGAAGGCGCCCTCCACTTCTTGCGAGCGATTACCGATGCACGTCTCCAACGTTCTCCCCGCGGCCCTCGCCCTCGCCGTGTTCCTCGGCGGCGCGTTGCCGTCCTCCAGGCCCGCCGCGCGCCCCGAAGAGGGCATGTGGACCTTCGACAACCTGCCGCTCAAGGACCTGAAGGAGAAGTACGGCTTCGAGCCGACGCAGGAGTGGCTCGACAAGGTGCGCCTCTCGTCGGTGCGCTTCGACACCGGCGGCTCCGGTTCGTTCGTGTCGCCCAACGGCCTGGTGATGACCAACCATCACGTGGCGCTCACGACGGTCCACAAGCTCACCGAGCAGAGGAAGAACGAGAAGGATTACGTCAAGGAGGGCTTCTCGGCGAAGGAGTTCGGCGAGGAGATCCCCGGTCCCGACCTGACCCTGCGCCAGCTGCTCGAGATCCGCGACGTGACGAAGGAGGTCCTCGAGGCGTCGAAGGACATGAAGACCGGCTCCGAGGTCACCGCGGCGCGCGACGAGAAGCTCAAGGAGCTGGCCGCGACCTGCACCGACAAAGCCAAGCGCATCGAAGCGGTTCCGCTCGTCCTGTACCAGGGCGGGGAATACAAGATCTACGTTTACCGCGTGTTCGACGACGTTCGCCTCGTGTATGCGCCGGAACAGCAGGTCGCCTTCTACGGCGGCGATCCGGACAACTTCACCTACCCCCGCTATTGCCTCGACTGCGCGTTCTTCCGCGTGTACGAGGACGGCAAGCCGCTCGATACGAGCAAGCATTACTTCAAGTGGAATCCGAAGGGCGCGGCGGACGGCGACCTGATCTTCGTGCCGGGGAACCCGGGTTCCACCAGCCGCCTGATGACGTACGCCGAACTCGAAGTCGAGCGCGACGTCACCGTTCCGTCCATCGTGGCGCAGCTCAGGGCCGCCAAGGCGGATTTCGAGCGCCGCATGGCGTCGAGCGAGGCGCTCGCCGTTTCGCTGCGCGACGACTACTTCGGAGTGTCGAATTCGCTGAAGGCGTTCGAAGGGCGTCTTGCGGGCCTGCGCGACCAGGAAATGATGGCCGTCAAGAAGGCGCAGGAGGAAGACCTGATCGCGAAGGCGAACGACCCCGCGGTGGCCGAGGCGTTCGAAGCCATCGCCAAGGGCCAGCGGGACGTCGCGAAGTTCGCGCCCCGCGCGCGGTCCTACGCCGTGGCCGGACTGGTCAATCGCCGCGCGCGCAGCCAGACCGCGTATCAGCAGTTCATTGCGGCGGTCATGAAGGGTCAGTCTTACGACGGCGAGCTTCCGCCGATCCCCGCGTCGGTGCTGACCGGCCTCGAGACGGTCAAGAAGCAGCTGCCGTCCGACGATCCGTTCGTGATGGCGGTGCTCGGGCAGCGCACGCCCGAGCAGGCGGTCGCCGCCTACGAGAAGTCGAAGCTCTTCGACGCCGAATACCGCGCGTCCCTCCTCAAGGGCGGGCCGGAAGCCCTCGCGTCGGCCGATGATCCGCTAGTCGCCGCGCTCCGCGACGTCTACAAGCTCCAGGAGGAGCTGGGCGGGTTGCAGAAGCGCATCGACGACACCCGCGGCAAGGCGTTCGACGTGATCGCCGCGGCGCGCTTCAAGGTGTACGGCAAGACGCAGTACCCGGACGCGACGTTCACGCTGCGCCTCTCCTACGGCACGGTGAAGGGGTACGAAGCGGGGACGACGATGGTGCCCTCGAAGACGACCTTCAACGGCCTCTACGAGCGGAACGCGGCGTTCGACGACAAGTTCCCCTACAACCTGCCGAAGCGCTGGCTCGAGGCGAAGTCGAAGGTGGCGCTCGATACGCCCTACAACTTCGTCTGCACCGCCGACATCATCGGCGGCAACTCGGGCAGCCCGATCATCAACCGCGACGCCGAAGTCGTCGGCCTGATCTTCGACGGCAACATCGAGTCGCTTCCGGGCAACTACTGGTACGACGGGCGCGCCAACCGCGCGGTCGGCGTCCACACCGCCGGCATGACGGAGGCGATCAAGTCGGTCTACGACGAGACCGAGCTCTACAAGGAGCTGATCGGGATGTGATCCGACGCCTCCTGTCGGGAGGCGTTCGCGAAGGGCCCGGCGGAACCCCGCCGGGCCCTTCTCATTTCCCGATAGGTCGCGCTTCTTCGACCGAGCGCACCGGATGAGGAACGACGCGGGCGAGGCGGCGACCGTGCGGCGCGCCCGCTGCGCGACTTTTCTCGACGGAAACCCTGATCCTTCGCCGACGCGGGCTTGCGGGACGGCGGGGGGCGCCCATAAAGTCAGCTCCGTCCCAGTCGCCGGCGTCGGCGCACGGACGACAACCGGCGGGCGCCACGGCGGGCCCGCGCGGCCGGCGACGCAGAGCGGTTTTGCGCGCCCCTCACCGCCTCGAGTTCCGATCCGACGTCCCTGAGGACCGGCGCCGCGCGACGCCCGCGAGCCGATCCGACGAGAAGGTCGACCGTTTCACGACGGTCGCCCGCGCGCC
>DASPNK010000698.1:0-2383 GCA_035626575.1 Planctomycetota bacterium
GTCAGCACGCCGTACCAGGCGTCCGACGCGGCGTCGAACGCGGGTCCCGGCTGGAAGTAGCCGAGGTCGATCTCGATCTCGAGCGGGCGCCAGTCCTCGAGGCCGATGATCAGGTCGACGCCGTAGCCGAGCTCGGGGTGAAGTCCGTTCGGGTTGCGGCGGAGACGGCTCGGGCCGAGCAGCAGGAACGGCGCGTCCTGCCGGTAGGAATGGAACACGAGGTCCATCGAGAAACCCGGCGTCGGGCGGATGCCGAGGCCCGCGGTGAAGATCTGGAGGTTCTGCAGGTCGGGGCGGAAGACCTCGCCGTAGTAGCGGAAGCCGGCGACGCCGCCGAAGCGGTCGTTGTTGCGGTGCAGCCCGCTCTGCCGGAAGTTCTGGTCGACGCCGTCGTCGAGCACGTCGTCGCCGGAGCCGAGCGCGAAACCGGCGTAGACGTAGGGCCGGAGCGCCGCCTTTTTGAACACCTGCAGCAGGCCGACGTCGAGGCCGTAGCCGCGGAGCGGCGCCTCGTCCTCGAAGCCGCGCGAGAACCCGACCTCGGCCCACCATTTCGTGCCGCCGCCGAAATCGCCTTCGCCCGAGATGCCGAAATGGTCGCGGTCGAGTGCGCGCGGCGAACCGCTCTTCCGCTTGAGCCAGTACAGCTCGACGACGTTGTCTTCGAACGGCTCGAAGCGCACGGTTCCGAGCCAGTTCGTCACGTGGACGTTCTCCGGGTCCGGATCGAAGAGCTCCTGCCCGACGGAGAACTCGAACGCCGCGACGTCGGTGTTCAGCACGAGGCGCGCCGCGTCCCAGTCGTCGCGCACGAGGAATTCGCGACCGTGGTCGAACCGCTGCCGCCCGAGCTGCACCGCGAGGCCGTCGAACGGCAGGTCCTCGAAACGGACGAACAGCTCCTCGACCTGGATGCGGTCCCCTAGCTCGACGTCGCTCTCCTCGTCGAAGTGCACCGCGCCGTAAGCGAAGTTCACCGAGCCGAAGGCGAACACGTTGCGATGCAGGTCGGCGGAGACCTCCACCTTCGCGATCGCGTCGTGGAGGAGCCGGTCGCGCTCCTGTGTCTCGTCGAGGTCGTGGTTCTCGCGCAGCTCGAGGTCGTAGCGGAGCTGGCCGCCCACGGTGAGGACGTTCCCGACGACGAGCGACGTGTCCGGGCGCCAGTCGTCGGGATCCTCGTAGATCCGGCGGCGCGGCCGCGGCGCTTCGGCCTGCGTCACGGCGCGCTGCTCCAGGGGCGGCGGCGCCTCGTCCCGCTTCCAAGTCACTTCGGCGTGCTCGCGATGGACGACCTCGACGCCCGCGACGACCAGGCGCCGTCCGTCTTCGATCCTGTCGATGCGCCCGAACAGCGTCTCGTCTTCGCCGGGCTTGCGCTCGCGGAGCTGGAGCTTGAGCAGCCGAAGCACGCCGTCGTCGGCCTTCAGCTCGGCCTTGACCCACCGGCCGCGCGTCGCCGCATCGTCGGGCGCCGGCGCGCCGTCTTCGCCGACCAGCTTCGCGTCGTCGGGGATGCGGAACGGAACCCCGCCCACGTCGCCCGAGCCTGCGGCCCGATCGAAGGCGCCGAGCGGGCCCTTCAGCTCGACCTCTTTGTCGTCGTCGTGCAGCTCCATCTCGCGCGCGTAGAACCGACCGCGGTCGAACCGCCCCCGGAGGCGCACCGTCTGCTTCTTCTTCAGGAAGCCGACGCCGACGACGGCGGGGGGCGGTCCTTCATCCGTCGACAGCGGCCGCGACGCCGGCCCTTCTTCGGGCGCGCCGGCGACGATCGGCGCCAGAAGGTCGTCGTCGCTTCGGAAGCTACGGCAGGCGCCCAGCGCCAGCGCTGCGCACGCGACGGCGCGCCGGAACGCGCGGGACTTCGGGCTCACGATCGGAGGACCTCCGGAAAGCGAAGGGCGACCTCGAGCAAGGCGTCGGCGAACGCGCGCCCCGCGAGTCGGAACCGATAGAGGCACGCCAGTCGGAACGCGGCGTGGGCGGCGGCGGCCGCGACGGCGGAGACCGGCGCCGGGCCGCCGTGCTCGCGGTAGGCGTCGACGAAGGCGAGCGCGCGGGCGAATCCCCGCTCCGCCGCGCGGCGCCGCGCCGTCGAGTCGACCGCCGACGCCGGAGCGAGGTCTTCGTGAGCCCGCAGCACGACGTGCGCCGCGAGGTTGCCGACGTCCGCGGCGGGGTCGCCGACATGCGCCAAGTCGAAATCCAGGAACCCGACGCCGCCGTCCGGCGCGAGGCGCACGTTGCCGTCGTGCAGATCGCCGTGGACGAGGACCTGCGCCGCGTCGTCGACGATCGGCGGCAGCGCGCGCGCGGCCGTCGCGTAGGCGGCGCGGAGCGCGCGCGCGTCGTCGGACGCGAGGAAGCGGTCGTGAACGAG
>DASPNK010000699.1:0-10248 GCA_035626575.1 Planctomycetota bacterium
CAGCGCGGTCGCGCTCGCGTAACGACGGTCGGGGTCTTTGGCGAGCGCGGTTTCGAGGACGGCGACGAGGTCGCGTTCCACGGCCCGGTTCAACGGGCGCGGATCGGGCGGCGGGTCCTCGAGGATCTTGCGGAACAGGCCCTCGCGCGTCGGCGCTTCGAACGGCCGCCGCAGAGTGAGGCACTCGTACAGCGTGACGCCGAGCGCGTACACGTCGACGCGGAGGTCGCCGTCGCGGCCCGCGAGTCGCTCGGGCGCGAGATACGCGGGCGTGCCGAGGACGTCGCCGGGGATCGTGAGCGCTTCGGAGTCGCCGTCCCGTCCGCGCGCGAGGCCGAAGTCGAGCACCACCGGATCGCCCGCGCCGTCGAGAACGATGTTCCCGGGCTTCACGTCGCGGTGCACGACGCCTTTCCCGTGCGCGGCGTCGAGCGCCCGCGCGACCTGCGCCAGCATGCGGAGGATCGCGACGGTCCGCTCGCGGACGTCCGCCGACGGATCGCACCCCGGAAGCGCCGCCGGCCCCGGGCCGACGTCGCGCTGCGCGCGGATCACGTCGGCGAGCGAACGGCCTTCGACGAAGCGCATCGCGAGGTAGGCGCGTTCGCCGTGAAGCCCCGCCTCGTAGAGCGTGCACAGCGCGGGGTGGTCGAGCGCGGCGAGCAGCGACGCTTCGCGGCGCAATCGCGCGAGCGCGCCGGGAGACCCGAGCCCGTTGAGGACTTTGATCGCGACGCGGCGGCCGAGGCGCAGGTCCTTCGCTTCGTAGACGGCGCCCTGGCCGCCTTCGCCGACGAGCCGCACGATCTCGTACGGCCCGATGCGCGCCGGGTCGGCGCCGGAGCTTCCGCCCGCACCGTCCGCCGCGAACCCGTCATGAATCGCCGCGTCCGCGGTCAATCGCGCGTGCTCCGCGCGCACCGCGTCCTCGTATCCCGGATACGACGACGCGTAATACTCGGCGTCACGGACCGTACCCCGGTCGCGGTCGAGCGACCAACGTTCGAGGAAATCGACGACGACGGCGAGGGGGTCCGCGGACACGGGGCGTCCAGTATGACCTGCGTTCACGCCGCCGGCACACGGCGCCGGCGCGCGGGTTCAGGGCGGCAGGCGCTGCGGCGGGCAAGTGCCGCCCCCTCAAACTCCCAGGCGGCGTCGATCGCCCTGCAGTGCGTCGATTTCGACCACGGCCACGCGCTGAACCGGCCCGCCACGGTCGTCGTTGATGGCGGGCGGAGATGCGTTTGCCGCACGATCGCACGAGAATGCTGTTCGGAGTGATGGGCGCGCTTCTGGCTGCGGCCCGCGGCGGCGCGTGGGCTCCGCCGCCTCCCGGAGCGCCGGGGACCGAACTGGCGGTGCGCGTCATGGACGCCGGAGTTCCGCGCGCCGGCGCGACCGTCCTGGCGGTGATGCTCGACGCCCCCGACGATCCCGAGACCGATCGCCTGTGCGCGCCCGCCGACCTCGCGGCGTTCTACGGCGCCGCGCTGCAGGCGGAGACCACCGATGCGGACGGTCGCGCGACGCTTCGCGGATTCCGCGACGTCGCGCGCGTCCATGCGCGGTTCGGCGACCGGTGCGCCGACGTCTGGTGGACCGACCCCGGCGCCTCCGACTCCCGAACGCTTCGTTTGACGCCGCATTGCGAAATCCGCGTCGTGCACGCCGACGGGACGCCCGGGGCAGGCGTCGAGTTGCGGGCCGAGGGGTCTCGCGAGGGCGTGACCGACGCGGCAGGCCGTGCGTTCGTGCTGCGGCGGATCGATGGAGTCCGGCGGGCGACCGTCCGCCCGGTCCTGTACGGGGCCGTTCCGGACGACCTTTCCGTGAGCGTTTCCGGGCCCGGGCCGGTCGTCGTGAAACTTCCGCCGGCGGGAACGGTGGAAGTAATCGCCGTCGACGCAACGACGTCGTCGACGTTCGGCTCGGCCAAGGCCAGAGTCGACGACCTCGTCGGAGTTCCGGCCTTCTTCAGGAGGAGGTTCGCGCATCGACCGGTCCCGGCGGCCCCGTTGCGTCGAGGGCGGAGGTCGTTCCACTACGTCGCCCACGGTCTTCCCGTGGAAGCGCTCGTGGAGCCTTACGACGCAGCCAGAGCCGTCGGCGCAGTGCGCGCGAAGGGACCCGCCGCGACGGGGGAGCGCGTCGAGATCCGCGTCCCGATCCGCTCTCCGCGGCTCATGGTGGTCGGCCGCGTCGTGAACGAGGAAGGTCGACCGGTATCCGGGGCCGTGATCGGTCCGGCGTCGTCGTCCGAGTCGGCGGCGATCGAGAAAGACGTCGTCGCCGGGCGGGACGGCGGCTTCAGGCTACGCACGAGCCTGCCGCAGGACGCGGCGCCCGCCGTCATCTCTCTGCGCGTCGCGCACGCGCGCGGAGCGACTGTTCGCACCCTTGAAGTCCCCGTCGAGTCGAACGCCCACGGCGTCGCGACGCTCGCGCCCGTGGAATCGCGCGCCGAGGTTTTTTGTGCCGGAACGGTGACGGATGAAGAAGGCCGCCCCGTCCCTTACGCGACGGTGATCGTCGTCGCTCACCCGCCGACGGCGCCTCCATGGAACGTCGCCTATGCCCGGACCGACTCCGACGGGCGGTTCGCCGTGCCGGCGCACGTCGCGCCGGCGGAACCGTCGATGCTGGTTCTCAAAGCGCAGTCCCGGTACCGCGGCTCGCGCGCGACGACGCCGATGCGTCCCGGCGCCCGGGATCTGCGCCTCACCGTCGAGCCGCAGGGCGAGGTCTCCGGTTCGGCGGCGCTTCCGTCGTTCATGAAGGGCGCCGACGCGGTCGCACGACTCGCGATCACTTTGCACGGGCCGCCGGCGAGGGATCCGTCTCGACCTGGAAACTCCGAACCGCGCGTTTCGGAATTCAAAGGCGGGGCTCTCGGAGACATTCTCTTCCGGCATCTCACGCCGGGAAAAGCCCGCGTCGAACTTCGGCTCGAACACGAGGCGTCCCCATTTCTCGTCGTCGACGACCTCGAGGTCCGAGCCGCGGAGACGCTCCGCGATCCACGCCTTCAAGACGTCGACGTCGGAGCGTTCGTCACGCACGAGCGCGTGCGCGTCTTCGGCGACGCCGGAGAGCCGGCGGCAGGCGCCTATGTGTGTTGGCGCGACTACATGGGGCGGTGGTCCGTCGCCCGCGCGCGCGTTCCCGGATTCGTCGACGTCGTGACTTCGCGGAACGTCGTCGAGGCGTTCGCGGGGGCGGAAGGACTCCCACAGGTCGAGGTGCGGCTTGAGGCGAACGCGCACGTGCGCCTCCGTCGCCGCGCGCCGTCGACGATCGTGGCGCGGCTCGGTCCGGCGGCGCGCGCAGCCGCGGGACGCATTGATCTGAGCGTGGTCTGCGAGCGCATCGACGGACGGCCTGTCGCCTTTGCGACGCGGCCGAGCGCCCTGTTCGACGGCGACGGCGTCGCGCGCTTCGAAGTCCTTGCCCCGGGCGCGTACCGCGTGCGCGCCGCCGGCGGCAGGACAGGTCTGCATCCCGCGTTCGTCGACCTCGCGTCCGAGGTCTTCGATGCGCCTGCGGAGGGCGCCTCGTTGGAGTTGGAGCTCGCGGTCGTCCGGTAGCCGCAGGAGCGTCGGCCCCGGAGGTTCGGCCGCCTCAGGCCTGGTCGCGGAGCGCACGTGCGCGGAGGCGGGCGAAGACGGCGGCGGCGAGGACGACGCCCGCGGCGACGACGTAGACGACGCCTCGAAACTGCGTGGCGAGCAGCGCGACGGCGACCGCCATGACGACCGGCGCCGCCGGTACGCGGCCGAACGAGACCGGGATGCGAAAGACGTCGCTCCGCGTCGGGCGGCCGTCCGCGCTTTCGCGGAGCCGCACCGCGACGAGCGCGGCGCCGACCGCGAGGAAGTCGACGAGGGTGAGCAGCGAAGCGATGCTTCCGAGGACGTCGGCGCCGCCGAGCGGGAGCATCGCCGTCGCCGCCGCGAGCATCGTCAGCGCCGCGACCCACGGCGTGCGCCGGCGGGGCAGGGTCCGGGACAGCGCGGCGGGCATGTCGCCGCCCTTCGCCATGCCGAACAGAAGGCGGCTGCTCACGATCACGGTGATCAGCGCGGTGTTGCCGGTGGCGAACAGCGCGATCCACGCGAGCGCGGTCGCGAGTCGCGGGTCGGCCGCCTCGGCGGCGGTCGACAGCGGCGACGCGCTCTCGGCGAGGCGCGCGGGCTCGACCAGAGCGGTCGCCGCGAGCGCGGTCAGAAGGTAAAGAACCGTCGTGAGAACGAGGCTGATCAGCAGCGCTGGAGGAAGGCGCCGCGCGGGGTCGCGGGTCTCCTCGGCGAGGTTCGCCAGGCCTTCGAAGCCGGTGTAGACGAAGAAGCACAGCGCGGCGGCCGCGAAGACGCCGGACCAGCCCGTCGCGGCGGCGGCGTCCGAGACGGCGCCCTCGAAGAAGCGGCCGCTGCGCACTCCGGCGCCGATGATGAGGACCAGGCCGAGAGCTTCGACGCTCGTCGCGACCGCGGTCACCCACGCGGACTCCCGGATGCCGCGGAGATTGACCGCGGTGCAGACGACCAGCAGCGCCGGCGCGCCGATCCATGCCGGCGTTCCCGTCAGCGCTTCGAAGTATCCCGCGAACGCGACCGAGACGGTTGCGGCCGTCGCCGCCGCGGCGGACGCCGTGACGAAACCGATCGCGATGCGCGGCCACGATCGATTCGGCGTCGCTTCCCGGACGTAGACGTACGACGCGCCCGCTCTCGGGAATCGCGTGCTCAGCTCCGCGTAGCAGAGGGCCGCGAGCGCGGCGGGGACGGACGCCAGCAGGAGGCTGACCCACAGCCTCCGCCCGGCTTCGCCCGCGGCGGCGCCGATGATGGAGTAGATCCCGCCGCCGATGATCACGCCGACGCCGTAGAAGAGCAGCGACGGCAGCCCCAGCGTGCGGCGGAGGCCGCCGTCTCCGGCGTCCCGCCCCGGGGCGCGGGCGCCCTCGGCGGAGCGGGTCGGCGTCACAGCGACAACAGGTACTGGACGAGCTCGGCCTTCTGAGTCGGCGTGAGGCCGAGCGCGAGGAATCCGTCGTAGTGGTTCACCACCGCGTCGAGCGTCGCGAAGCGCCCGTCGTGATAGAAGCCGCCGGTCTGGTGCGCCCAGAGGCCTTTGAGAGGCGGCGTGCGGTAATGCGCGTCGGGCGAGCGCGACGCCTGGAAACCGTCGATCCCGACGTCGGCGGGAAGGTGCATGTTCCAGCCCGGCTCGGTGAAGAGCGGCGGGACGTGGCACCGCGCGCACTGCGCCTGCGTTTCGAACACGATCTTGCCGTTCGACGCCATCGTCGCGTCGAAGCTGCCGGTCGGCGGCGTCGGCGCGCGCAGCGACAGCTGGTAGAAGTGCAGCGCCGCCAGTTTCGGCGTGATCAGGTCGGGCGTGTTGCGGATGTTCGCGAACCCCGCCGCCGCGGCGATCGGGAACTTGTTCGCGTCGTTCAGACGCGGGTCCCAGAACGTGCCCTTGCCGTGCATTTCGATGTTGGCGACGAGGCCGTTCCAGTGGGTCGTCGATCCCCAGCCCGTCCAGGTGCCGAGGTTGACGCCGGCGAGCCCGTAGGCGGGCGGAATGAGCGTCGCCGACGAGGTCGACGACCCCGGCTGCATCGCCTGGCCGTCGAGCACCAGCTCGGCGTCGAACTTCCCGGGGCCCCAGCTGTTCAGCACCGCGCGCACGGCCGGGTCGGACGCGCCGAGCAGCGTGGTGAAAGGCGTGAGGTCCGGCGCCAGGGCGATGATCGCGCCGACGTTCAGGTCGCGGTTCGGCCAGCCGTCGCGCCGACGTCCGATGCCGACGGCGAGGTCGTCGTCGACCGTCGAGTGGCAGAGCGCGCACTGGATGCCGACCTTCGTCAACGCGCCGCCGACGTCGAAGAAGCCGGTGACGCCGATCACCGCGTTCTGGCGCAGCAGCTCGACGGTCGTCGCCGGGTTCCCGAGGTCGGCCGTCCCGTTCTGGATCTGCTGCCGCGTCGCGGCGTTCAGCGCTTCCGAGTCCACCCGCAGGCCGAGACCGAGCGCCGCGTTCGGCGTCAGTCCCGGGCCGACGCCGCCGAGAGCGGCGCCCTTGATCGCGTCGTGCAGATGCAGCTGATCGCCCCAGAACTCCTCGTCGCCGAAAGTGTCGAAGCGGAACGTCTGACGGCCCTCCATGATCATCTGCTGCGCAAACGCCATCGTTTCCGTCAGGTCGTCGCCGGTTCCGGCGTCCGCGTCGCTGCAGCCCGCGACCCCCGCGGCCGACGCCGCGATCGCCGCGACGACGCCGAACGCGGCGCAGCACCTTTGCCTCCGATTGCGCATCACGTGCTCCCCTCGATGCCGGCGTAAGAGGCCGGCGCCGCGCGGCGCCGGCCCGCGTCGGGGCGTGCACCTTCCACGTGGGCGCGGCGGCGTCGCGAAAAGCCGGCGACTCGGACACGGCGGCGGGAAGGCGAAGAAGCGCGGGGACGCCCGTTGCATAGAACCGCCGGCGCGGGGCGCCGTTCGGCGGCCTCGGATTCGGCGGCGATGCGCGTCTTCGGATCGCCGGCGGAGCTTGGCCGACCGGCGCTTGCGGCGCTCGGGGGCGCGGCGCGCGTCGGATTCCGCAGTCGCGTCGCGCGCGTGCCGGGACGTATCAGGGACGCATGTCCGCAACCGATTCCGAGGCGCGCGCCGCCGACGACGCGCGCGCGCGAGGAACGCCGCCTGCGTGGCGCCCGCTTCCGCCGAGGTCTCGGGCGCGGTGGCGGCGTCTCGACGGGCGCGGCGGCGAGAGGTCGTCGATCGAACGCGTCCGCGACGGATGGCGCTGCGCCGGCGTCGTCGAGGTCGACGACGGGTCGCGGCCGTACCGCCTGCGCTACCTCGTCGAGTGCGACGCCGCATGGCGCACGGCGGCATGCGCGGTCGACGGCCGCGTCGGCCGGACGTCCTTCCGTGCGACCTTCGACGCGGATCGGCGCGGCGGGTGGCGGATCGACGGCGCCGCGGCGCCGGAGCTCGCGGGGGCGTTCGACGTCGACCTGGGGTTCACCCCTTCGACGAACCTGCTGCCGCTCCGGCGTCTCGACCTCGCCGTCGGCGCCTCCGCGTCGGTGGCGAGCGCGTGGCTGCGATTCCCGGAGCTCCGCATCGAGCGCCTGGAGCAGACCTACCGGCGCGTCGCCGACTCGATCGTCCGTTACCGGGCGCTCGTCGACGGCGAGACCTTCGAAGCGCGCCTGGACGTCGACGCGTACGGTCGCGTCGTCCGCTACGAAGGGCTCTGGGAGCGGGTCGCCGCGTCGCCGGAATGAGGGCGCGGAACGCGGGCCTCCTTCCGTCGGCGTTTATCCGGCGCCGCGTGCGCCCCGCGCGGCCTTGCGGCGGGTCGGACGCGCGGAGGCGCCTCGCTTCCGCGAGGTCGGGCCGGGCGGCGGAACCACCTCGAAACTTCCCGCCGGGAATGCCGCGCCGTTGACCAGCACGTCGATGCGATGCGCGCCCGGAAAAGGCTTCCGCGTGGTGTGCACGGCGAGCGAAATGCGCGTCGCGAACGTCGCGACGCCGCGCGGGGGGAGGGTGACGCGGTTCAACTTGAACACTTTCGGCGACGCCTTTCCGTTCGCCTTCACGAAATGGACCGCAAGATCGACCAGGAGGTTCTGCGTCCCGCGAGCGGCCCCGCGAAGGGCGAAACGCGCCGAGACGTTTGCGCCGATCGCGACGCGCGGCGGTTCGAAGCGCACGTTTTCGACGACGACCGAAGGCCTCGACCCGAAGCCGAGCAGTCCGAGCGCGGCGCGATCGCCGCGCTTCACCGCGCCGCGGAGCGCGTGCTCGATCAGTGCGCGGCGCTCGGCGGAGGCGCCCTTCGACCATTGCGACGCGACGCGGACGAGCAGCGCGGGGTCGAGCTTCCCGAGGTCGTTCAGGTTGTTGGCGACGCTGCGACGCACGAGCGTCGCGGGGTCGTCCTTCAGCGTCTCGAGCAGTTCGACGATCCGCTCGGGATGCGCGTCGAGCCAGGGCACGCGCGGCGCCCACGGCAGGCGGAGTCGCGTGCCCTCCGAAACGAGGCGGCGGACGTGGGGGTTCGGATCCTTTTTCCAACGACGGAACCAGGCGAAGGCGCGCTCCGGGTCGGCGGCGATGTAGGGGCGCACGCTCGCTTCCGCGCTGAACCGCTTGGTCAGCTCGTATTGCGCCTGCATGGAGAGGTCGAAATGCCCGAGTCCGCGCTCGGCGACGAAGGCGACGTGCGGGAAGTAGAAGAACGGCGCCATGCCGAGCCCGATCAGCTCGTCGCCGGCGTGCTCGGGCCCGAGGGATCGCAACAGCACGTCGACGGCGGCGGGATAATCCGGCGGCAGGTGATCGCCGAGCGCGGCGGCGATGTGACGTCCGCGATCGAGCAGCTCGAGGCCGTCGAGGCCCCGGCACGCCTGCCGGACGAACGCCGCCTTCGGAAAGGCGGGATGGACGCGAGCGACGTCCGTGGCGAGGCGTCGGACGAGGTCGGGGGAGAAGAAGGACTTCAGCGAGTAGGACATGGCTCGGGGCGGCGCGCCGCGGGGCGTTGTACCGAGATCGAAGCGGAAGTCGGCCCCTTTGCCGACACGGCACGGCGGAAGTCCGACGAAGCAGGGCCGTCCCTCCGCTGCGCTTCGGCCGCGGGCCGCTGCGGTGCGGCGTCGCCCTCTAGGCGTCGGTCGGCGGAGCGGACGTCGGCGGTCGGAATGCGCGGATCGCGACCGAGATCCTCCGGTCGCGGTGCGCCTTCAGGAGCGGCACCTCGTGGGTGACGACGAGGTTGGTGCGCCAGGGGATGACGAAGACGGTTCCGTGCGGCGCCGGGAAGTCCCGGTAGCCGCGGCCCTTCCAAGGCCGGATGCGGAAGGGTCTATCTTCGCCGAGGCAGATGTTCACGATCGGCGCGCCGGCGACGAGGCTCTCGCGGCTGTCGCGATGGGCGCCGATGTAGTGGCCGAGGCGGGCGTCGTACCAGTTGACGACCACGCCGTTGAGCCGCGGGTCGGTCGTCGACTGCGCCCATAAGAGGAAGGGCGCGACTTCCGGCGGAGCGGGGAGCGCGGGGTGCGGCCGGCCCCCGTAGACGTAGTCGTGAGCGTAAGGTTGCGTCCACCGCGGCGTGGGAACGGTGCGCCCGTGGATGGTGAACGGCGCGTAGTCGGGCGGACGGAGGTTCCAGAGGCGTTCGAAAGCGGGGCCGTCCGGAGTCAGCGCGGGCGGAAGCCGACCGACGAAGATCATTGCGCCTGCGGCGACCTCCACGGCTCGGGCGGCGTCCGGCGGCTCGGCGCCTTCGCTGACGGAAAAGGGGAGCGGCAGCTGATGCATGACGGCCCGGCGCGACCGGCGGTCGGCGCACGACCTCATACGGAGCGCCTTCCGACGCGGCCGGCGCGGCCCGTCGAATCTGACATCTCCGTCGGGGGGCCTTGGCGGGCGTCTTCGGAGGCGACATCAACCCTCCCATGAACCTCCCGTTCATCCCCTCCCCGAAACTCATCCGCACCCTTCGCGTCGCCGCCGTCGCCGCGTTCGTGGTCGCGCTCGCATGGGCGGGAATGCGCGCGGCGTTCCTGGCGCGCGCGTCCGAGACCGACGGCACGGTCGTCGGAATGGAGGTCTCGAGGGCGACCAAGTACGCCTCGTACCGACCGATCGTCGCCTACCGCACGACCGACGGCGTCTCGCGGACGTGGACGGCCGCGGTCGGGACGTCGCCGCCGTCCTACGAGCGCGGGGAGCGCGTGACGGTGCTCTACGAGCCCTCCGACCCCGGCGACGCGATGATCGGCGACGGTCTGCAGCTCTGGTTCGGGCCGGCGTTCGCCGCGGTCGTCGGTCTCGTGCTCGTCGGCTTCGCGGCGCTCTTGCGCCGGTCCGCGCGCGCGGCGTCCGACGGATAAGGCCGTGTCATCGGCGCAGCGGCGCCGTGAAGATCCATGGGTGCCCTTCGAGATCGCGCGCGTGGTACTCGCGCATGCCGAAATCGGTGTCGGCAGGGGATGCGACGACCTCCGCGCCGGCGGCGATCGCGCGGGCGTAGTGCAGGTCGACGTCCTCCACCTCGACGACGAGCGCCTGCGTGGCGGCGCCGAGCGTGCGGGGCGTCGCCATTCCGTCGTCGGCGCGCGTCGTGCCGAGCATGACCACCGCGTCGCCGAAGCGCAGCCGCGCGTGGCGCACCGGCGCGCCGGTTTCGGGGACGGAGAACCACAACGAGAAGCCGAACGCG
>DASPNK010000700.1:0-9138 GCA_035626575.1 Planctomycetota bacterium
GTCGAGTTCGGCTCGATCGACCAGCAGCGCGAGTTCCTGCCGACGCTGATCTCGGGCGCGCGCCTCTATGCGTTCGCGATGACCGAGCCCGGCGCGGGGACCGACTTCTCGACGTGCGCGACCTACGCCGCGCCCGACGGCGACGGCTGGCGCCTCTCCGGCGAGAAGACGTGGATCACCAACGGCGGCGCGGCCGACGCGCTGTTCGTCTTCGCCACCGTCGATCGCGAGGACCCGCGCCGCGGCTACACGTGTTTCGTCGTGCGCGGCGACGCGCCCGGCCTGCGTCGCGAGCCCGTTCCAGGGCGCCCGCTCGGCCACCGCGCGGCGGATCACGCCCGCGTCGTCCTCGACGGCGTGCGGGTCGGACCGGACGACGTCGTCGGAACGGTCGGCGGCGGCGCCAAGGTGGCGCACGGCGCGCTCGAGCACGGGCGCCTCGGCGTGGCGGCGGGAGCGGTGGGCATCCACCGGGCGTGCTTCGAGACGTGCCTCGATTTCGCGCGGCGGCGCCGCCAGTTCGGCAAACGCGTCGGCGACTTCCAACTCCTGCAGGGCGTGCTCGCCGAGATGCACTGCGATCTCGAGGCGTCGCGGCTTCTCGTGATGAAAGCGGCGCGCCTCCGCGACCAGGGGAAGCCGAACCTGCGCGAGGTGTCGGTCGCCAAGTGGTTCGCGGTCGAGAAGGCGGCGCGCGCCGCGAATGAAGCGGTCGTCTTCCTCGGGTCGCGCGGCTACTCCGACGTCTACCCCGTCGAGCGGTGTCTCCGCGACATCAAGGGCATGCAGATCTACGAAGGCACCTCCCACGTGCAGCGCGTCATCGTGGCGCGGGACCTGCTCGGCAGGGACCAGGGGGAGAAGCTGTGAAGACGGTCGATTCGCCGTACTGGAACCCCAAGATCGAGACGATGCCGAAGGAGGATCTGCGCGCGCTGCAGCTCGTGAAGCTGCGCGCGACGATCGCCTTCGCCTTCGATCGGTCGCCGTTCTGGCGCGCGCGCCTCGAGAAGGCGGGCGTGGGCCGGGACGGCGTCCGCACCTGGGACGATTTCCGCCGCATCCCGCCGATGACGCGGGCGGAGTGGATGCAGGCGCAGGCCGAGAAGCCGCTGTTCGGCGACCTGCTCGCGCGGCCCGAGGGGCACGCGGTGCGCTACCACCTGACGTCGGGCACCACCGGGCGCACGCCGCTCCGCGTGCTCGACGGGCCGCGCGACTGGCAGTGGATCTCCGAGTGCTGGGCCTACGGGTTCTGGGCGTTCGGCGTCCGGCCGGCCGACGTCGTCTTCTTCGCCTTCAGCTACGGCTCCTTCATCGGGTTCTGGGGCGCGCATTACGCCTGCGAGAAGATCGGCGCGCTCGTCCTGCCGTCGGGCAACATGACCACCGAAGCGCGGGTGAAGCAGATCGCCGAAATGGGGGCCACGACGGTGTGCGCGACGCCCACGTACGTGCTCCGCATGGCGCAGGCGGCGCGGGAGCAGGGCATCGACTTCCCGAAGCTCGGGACGGTGAAGCGCGTGATCGTGTCGGGCGAGCCCGCGGGCTCGATCCCCGCCACGAAACGCCTCATCGAGGAGATGTGGGGCGCGCAATGCGCCGACACCGCCGGCATGACCGAGCTCGGCACGATCATGATGTTCGTGTGCTCGAAGCAGCCGGGCGGCGCGCACGTCATCGAGGACCACTTCGTCGAGGAGGTGCTCGACCCGGAGACGCTGAAGCCCGTGCCTTACGGGACGCCCGGCGAGCGCGTCGTGACGAGCTTCGGGCGCACCATGATCCCCGTGCTGAGGTACCGCACGTCGGACCTCGTGGTGAAGGTTCCGCACGACCGCTGCGGCTGCGGGCGGAGCTTCGACCTGTACGAAGGCGGGATCCTCGGCCGCGTCGACGACATGCTGCTCGTGCGCGGGACCAACGTGTACCCGCGCGCCATCGAGAGCATCGTGCGCGAATACGCGGCGGTGGACGAGTTCCGCATCGTGGTCGAGCGCCTCGCGGAGGTCGACGAGCTTACGGTGCGCGTCGAGGTGCGCCCCGGCGCGACCGAGCCGTGGGACGCGCTGCAGCCGCGCCTCGCACGCGACCTCGCCGACGCCCACGAAGGGCTGCGCATCAACGTCGAGCGCGCCGAGTGCGGCACGTTGCCGCGGTTCGAGTTGAAGGCGCGGCGCGTGGAAGATCGGAGGCCGCGATGAACGCGGAGCGTCGGAGCACGGATCTGCTGGGGCGGCCGCTGAGCGGGGCGGAGGCCGAGCTCGTCGAGATCTACGGGCGCCTGCGCGCGCTCGCCGCGCGGGACGACGTCGCGCCCTGCGTCGCGTCGAACGTGAGGTTCGCGCTGGCCGCCGTGTTCCAGGCGGTCAACGACCTCGGCGTCCTCTACGAGCCGACGGACGACGTCGGCGTCTGACGCGTGCGGCGGTTCCTCGTCCCGCCGCCCCTCGCCGCGGGGGAGACGGCGCTGCCGCCCGACGAGGCGCGTCACCTCGTGTCGGTGCTGCGCGGCGCCGTCGGCGACGCCGTCGAGGTGACCGACGGGCGCGGCGCCGAGGCCGAGGCGGTCGTCGCCTCGGTCTCGCGCGCGGCCGCCGCGGTGCGCGTCCACCGCGTGCGCGCCGTCCCCGAGCCGCGGCCCCTCGAGTTGTGGTGCGCGCTGCCGCGGGCCGGCGCGGCCGACGACGTGGTGCGCGTCGCGACCGAGGTCGGGGCGACGGCGATCCGGCCGCTTCTCTGCGCCCGAGGCGTGTGGCGCCCCGACGGCGACGACGCGAAGCGTCGCGCGCGCTTCGAGAAGGCCGCCGCGAACGCGCTCAAGCAATGCCGCGGCGCCTGGATGCCCGCGTTCCCGCCGCCGGTCGCGGTCGAAGACCTCCGTTTCGAAGACGGCGACTTCGCGTGGTTCGGCGCGCCGCGTCCCGACGCGCCGCCGCCGACGGCGCACGCCGACGCGCTCCGCGCCGCCGGCGCCCGCCCGGCGCGCGTCGGCCGGCACGTCCTCCGCGTCGAGACCGCCGCAATCGCCTTGCTCGCCCTCGCCGGCGCGTGTCGCGACTGACCCGCGCTCGCCGACGCCGACCGCCCTCCGACGCAGCAGGGCCGGTGCGTCGCTGCGCGACGCGCCGGGCCGCTGCGGTCCTTGGGTCGCCGCAGATCGGGCGTCCCGCCGCGATCCGACGCCCGTGTCTTCAGGCGCGGCCGCCAGGACCGCGGACCGCCGTGCCGAGCGCGCAGCGCGAGGACGCGGCCGCATCGTCGGTCGGTCGCCGGCGAGGAACGGCGCCGAAGGCGCCGACCGCCCTCCGACGCAGCAGGGCCGGTGCATCGCTGCGCGCCGCGCAGGGCCGCTGCGGTCCTTGGGTCGAGCGGGCGCGAGGACCGCGGACCGCCGTGCCGGGGGCGCGGCGGCCGGGAGATCAGCCCTGCGCGACGTCGTCGAGCCAGCGGCGCCAGCGGGCGACGTCGCGGCCGAAGAGCTTGCCGGTGAGCCGCCGCAACGCGATCGCCGCCGCTTCGCGGAGCTCTTCGGTCGGCGCGTCCTCGAGCCGACCGACGAGGAAGTGCGTCGCATCAGGCGTCGGCGCCGCGGCGAGGCCGCGGAACGCGGCCGCCGCGACCGTCGGTTCGTCGTGTTCGGCAAGGGCGCGAACCCGCGGGGCGGCTTCGGCGATGCCATGCCGTGCGACGGCTTCGAGCGCCGCGATCACCGCCTCGAGATCTTCGACGGCGAGAAGCTTGACGACGACGGGAGCGGCCGCGGCGCCGCAACGCCGGCCGACGACGTCGAGGACCGCCGCCGCGTTGCCGCCGCGGATTCGCGGAGCGACGGCGGTCAGGGCGGACATCACCGGATCGACTCCGCCCGGAGGCGGGGCGGGCGCGGCCTGAAGGAGCGCGGCGCCGCGCATGACGAGCCAGGAATCGTCCGACGCCATGCCTTCCGCGCCGGCGGCCACGGTCTCCGGCGCCCCGAGGGCGTGCTCGACGAGCGCGTCGTACGCGCGGCGGCGCACCTCGGGCGCCGCGTCGCGCGTCGCGGCGACGTAAAGGGCGATCTCCTTCGGGCCCGCGGTCGCGGCGACGCAGACGATCGCCGACGCGCGGACGCCGGCGTCGTCATGGACGGCGAAGCGCGCGGCGGGTTTCGCCGCGACGGGCAGACCCGTGTCCGCGCTCCATCTCAGTGCGCAGGCGATCTCCGTCGGGTCCCGTCCGACGGCGTGGTCCAGCAACGCCTCGACGCCTGCGTCGCCCGCCTCGGCGAGCTTCGAGGCGGCCCGTAGTGCAGCCGTATCGTCGCCCGACCGCACGGCGCCGAAGAACGCCTCCGTCAGCGCGGCGCGCTCGGCGGGGGGGAGCGGACGGGACTCAGGGCGCGACTCCTGGGCGGAGGTCGCGGCGGCGCAGAGCAGGAGCGTGAGAGTCGCGGCCTTCAATCAGGACTCCGCCGCAGCGCGCCGCCAGGAGCGGACGCGAACCACATGGGTCCCGCCGATGGAAGGCAGATTGGAGAGAACCTCCGAGCTGAGTTTGACCTGCGCGGCGCCGTTGCCGAAGGCGTTGCCGTACTGGCTGTCGCCGAACGACATCAACGCGCCCACGAGAAGGAAGTCCCCGTTCAGGTGCTGGACGAAATCGAGGAGCATCAGCCCCTTGAACGTTCCGTGGACGTTCTTCATCTGCGCGGTGCCGGTCGAGTTGTGATGCACGAGGACCGACGGCGCGGCGTTCAGCGCCGAGTTGAAGTTCGGCGCCATCCAGGTGTTGAAGTCGCAATAATAGACCTTCCCGCCGGGCAGCTTGCCGCCGTTGAGCGTCATGTAGAGCGTCCACTCGAGCTCGGTCTTGAAGTACGTGCCCTGGGCTTTGGCGTAGTTCTTCAGACTGTCGACGCCGAGTCCGAACATCACGTCGGGAGTCGACGGATACCCCATGGTGTCTTCGTCCACGTTGCCGTCGCCGTCGTTGTCTTTGCCGTCGAAGACCTCTTCGTCGACGACGCCGTCCAGATCCTGGTCGATGCCGTCTTTCCAGGTGGCGTTCACCTCTTTGGTCGCGGCCGGCGGCGGCTTGGCGGGCGCGACGCCGTACCCTCCGACCTTGGCGTTGCCGCTGTTGGACAACGTCTTGGTGGTGGAGACCCCGTAGGCGCCGGGGCCGACGATGGCGGTGCCGAACTCGTTCCAGTCGCGACCGTCGATGGTGATGTTTCCGGTGATCGAAACGGGTCCGTTGGCGGTGATCGCCGCGCGGGGAGGGAAGGGCAGGCCGTCGGGGTCGGACCGCTCGACGACGACTTCCAGTGCGGCGCGCGCCCGCGGCAGCGCGCCGGTGGACCGAAGTCCGTAGAGACCGCCGCCGAGATCCGTCGCGGTCACTCTCACGGAACGGCCGTCGTCTCCGACGAATTGCAGAGATCCCAATCCGTCCTTGTCCGCGTCGACGTCGGCGCGGAGCTCGGCGATGCTGCGGTGGACGCCTTCCTCGGCGGCGAGGCGCGCCCGCGCGGTCGCCAGCTCGACTTCGGCGGACTGAAAGCCGCCGTAGCTGAGCACGAGGTAGGAGCTGCTGAGTCCGAAAAGGACGATCAGCGAGAGAAGCGCGGTGGCGAGGGCCGAACCGCGGCTCCGGTCGAAGCGGTTCATGGAGGCTCCGGGAGTTGGACGGGGCGCGCGCGGAGCCGCTGCAGAAGCCGACGGCCCGCCGCGAGGGCGGCCGCGCGGGAACCCTCGGGTTCCTCGTGCGCGGCCCCTTCCCATCGGGGCGTCTCAAGGTCGTCGGCGGACGGCAGCGAGGCGAGCGCCTCGTGGAGAAGTTCGACGCGACGACGATCCTCGTCGTCGTCGGGGCGCAGCGCGGCGCGGACCGCGCGACGCAGGTCTTCGGGCGCGAGGCCTTCCTCGCGGCAGAGGTCGTCGACGGCGGGATGTGCGTCGCGGCCGAGAAGCGCCGCGACCGGCACGTCGTCGGCGGCGCGATCGACGACCCGGGTCCACTTCGCGAGCGCGGGGTCGTCCGAGTCCCTCGGCGGCGCGCTCCGGCGTCCGACGGGCGCCGCCGCTACCGTCGCCGCCGCGACCGCGGTCGCGGCGAGCAGCCAGCGGCGGCGGTAGGAACGGGCCGACGGAGGCGTCGCCGCCGCGGGCGCCGCCGCCGGCGGCGACGCGCTCCGGAGACGCCGTCGCCCCGGCCCGGTCGCAGGGACCGGCGCGGGGCGCCAGGCCGGCCGCGAGACGCGGTCGGGAACGCTTCGAAAGGACACGGAACGACTCAGTTCTTCACTCTCACGACGAATTGCTGGACGTGGCGCGTCGGGCGGTCGGGCGCCTCGGGCTGCGCGCGACACGTGCCCATCGTGAAGCGCACCACGCCCGCGTCTTCGACGCCGACGGGGTTGTTCACCGCGTCCCACGGGGACGAATCGGCGGTCGACGCCGCGAACTCCGCGACGCTCGACGCGACGACCCTGGGCGTCCGCACGAACTTCGCGTCGACCGTCCAGCTCGTCCCGGCGGCCTGGAAGTACTGGGCGTAGAACGTGGTCTCGCCGGTCTCCAGATCGATGCGCAGGTCCACGGTCGCCTGCGGGTAGCCTCCGACCGCGGTGGAGAGGGTCTTCGCGACCAGGAGCGTCGGACGCGCGCCGATCATCGCCGCCGCGAACGCCTCGCTGGTGGCGTCCGACCGGGCGAGCGTGTTCGGGACGCTTCCGTCCTTCACGCCGTTCGTCGTGCCGTCGGTTCCGAGGTCGAACAGGTCGGCCATGGAGAACGTGGTCGGGTTGAACCAGTTGAAGCCGCCGACGGTCACGGGCCCGGCGGCGGCGAGGTCGGAGGCGTACACGTCGTACCGGCGCAGTTCGCAGAGCCCGTCGCGGGACGGGGCGGGGAAAAAGAAGACGAGCCCGGCCCAGCGCGCCGACCCGTCGGCGTTCGAGGTGAACGATCCGTCGACCTCGCGCGGAATGAAGCACTTGATCGCGTCGAGGTACGCCATCGAGGAGGTCGCGTCCTCGCAGACCGGGCACTCGAGGCAATCTCCCGGCAGCACGGCGCCGCGCACCTTGGGGGCGCCGTAGCCGGCGCCGCAGTACTCATACCCGAGGAGATAGGGGCGTTCGCGGAACGTCAGGTCCGGTCGCGTGTGGTACGCGCACGTCGGCGACGGGCATTGCCGCATCGCGGCGCCCGGTACGAAGAACCGGTCGGAGAACACGTCGCCGACGCCGCCCGGGAGATGGACGCGGAGCGTCGTGTCGACCATGGCCGACGACGACTCCGCGATCACGTCCCCGAGACCGGAGAGGCCGCCGCGGGCCCGGTCCTCGATGAGGAACTGCGCGGCCGCGGTGCGCTGATACGTCGCGCCGCGCTCGACGGCCGACAACGCGGCGGTCATCGCCACCGAGAGCACCGCGACGGCGGCGACCACTTCGGGAAAGCTCGCGCCGCGCTCGGCGGCGCGGACGCGGCGCGACCTCTGGGCCGTCACTTCCGGATCTCCGTGACGACCATCGGCATTTCGAACGACCGATCGCCTTTGCGGGACCTCCACCGCACGGCGACGGTGACGATGACGCGTTCGGGGTCCGAGTCGTCGACCTCCACCGCGCCGCACGACGGCTGTCCGGCGAGCGGCTCCAGGCCGTCGACGTCGAACGTCGCCGCGGCCGCCCCCGTCCAGTGCGCGACGAAGACGTCGAGGTCGTCGCCGTAGTCGTAGGCGAGGACCTCGCTCATGCGGCTCGTCGCGGCCCGGACCGCCGCCGATCGTTCGCGCAACTCCTCGTCGAGCGCGGCCGAGCCCACCATCGTGGTCAGCGCCGACAACGTGCCGATGCCGATCAGCGCGGTCGCGACGAGGACCTCGATGAGCGTCATGCCGGCGTCGGCGCGACGCCGACGCGGCCGACGACGCGTTCCGGGGCGGGCGAATTGTCGAAAGGACATGGGTTCGCGCGGGAGGAGTCCCCTCCGACGCGAATTCCCTATCGGTCGCGGAAGCGTCGAGCTTTTCCGACGCGGCCGCGAACGCCTCGCAACCGCTGCGACGCCCGCGGGCTGCGCCGAATGCGCGCGCCCGCGCCGCGCGGCGGCGCGTCTTTTCCCGGGGCCGTCAACCGCCGAACGTCGTGCGGCCTCGTTCGTCGCACGCCGCCGACCGATGCCGCAGGGCCGTCCCCCGCTGCGGTCCGGCCGGGCCGGCGCGACCGACCCGCGAACGGATCGCGCCCTGCGCGTCGCGGACTTTTTTTTCGGGGCCGACGGCGATCGATTCCGAAAACGGCGAGGACGCGCGATGGAGTCGGCGACGTCGTTTCCCGAGGCGTTCCGCAGGTCGGCTCCGCGCGTCGCCCGCGCCGACGCAAGGCCGTCGGGGTCAATCGAAAAAAGCGCGACCCGCGGGCGCCGACGCGCGACGGCTGCGCAGCGCCGCGCGGATGCGGTCTGCTACCTTTGCGCGCACGTGTTCCATCGACGGCGCCGCACCCGTCGAGCCGTCGTCGTCCTTCATGCCGGTAGTTCTCTTCCGCGAAATCGAGCAGTGCGAAGGTCTCTCCGCCGCTCCCGGTTCTCGCCTCCGTCTCCTTCGACGCCGCCTGAATCGACGCCCGCGCCGCCGCGTCCGGAGGGCGCCGTGAACCTCGTGTCGTCGGGACACAACGACCTCTCGGGCGTGCGCGTGCTGCTCGTCGACGACGAGCGCGACGGCCGCGAGTTCACACGGCTTCTGCTCGAAGACCACCACGCGACGGTCGTCGCGTGCGAATCGGGGGCGCGCGCCCTCGAGGCGTTCGACGCCTGCCCGCCGACCGTCGTCGTAAGCGACCTTCTCATGCCGGACATGGACGGCTTCGACCTGATCGAAGCCGTCCGCGCCTATGAAGAGCGCCGCGGCCTTCGACCCGCGCCCGCGCTGGCGCTGACGGCGGTTCGCGACGATTCCGCCGTCACGCGCGCCGGTCGGAAAGGCTTCCAGTCCTACATGGAGAAGCCGTTTTCGCCGGAGTCCTTCCTCGACGCGGTGGCCGCCTTGGCGAGGAGTCTGTGAGTCCCGAGGGCGCGGACGGGTCCCTCCATCGGCGCGTCCTCGACGCGTTGCCGCTCGCGGTGTACGTCACCGACGCGGAGG